>CAZDXE010000001.1:0-2745 GCA_964509565.1 uncultured Dehalococcoidales bacterium
CATCTTTCGGAAATCTCATCAACTTCTCATAGCTTCTTTAACAGTGGTACAAGACTTCTGACATTTAAATCAGTATGCTTTGCTATTAAATCGAAGTGTTTATCTGCGTGAAGCAATAGAACATTAGCCAGAATTGCCGCTGCGCCAATTAGCATGTCGGTATAAGGAATGGGTTCCTCCTGCTGTCGTAGCTTGAAAGCAATCTCTGCCGCAGTTTCCCAGTGGGCCCTATCCGCTGGTATCTGGTAAAGAGCGTCAAGGCGATTTTTGAGACGGTTGAACTCATCTACTGATTTAGTTCCGCCCAGTAGCTCCAGACATATCATCGGAAAGATAGCTACTCTATCTTCCGCCAGTAAATGCTCCACCTCATCTCTGGCTGCAGGCAGTGGAGATTTCCTCAACGCCAGAATCCAAACCGAGGTATCGATGAGAACAAGGTTGTTATTCATTCCTCAGTTTTTGTAGCTCTTCCAAGGAGAGGGCTAAGTCGAAAGTGCCCAGCTCATGACGAAAAGTCTCCAAATTCTTCTTGTGAATTAATTCTTTCAGCCCTGCAGCAATGACATTCTTTTTAGTCCTGGCTCCACTGACCTTCATCGCTTCGCTTAGCAATTCGTCATCAATAACAACGGTCGTTTTAGCCATATACAACTCCCATACTATTTACTTATTTTAGATGGCTTAATTTTACGGCCCATGAATATGGATGTCAAGAAGTTATACTCATGAATGTCATTAAACATTATTTTCCCGCGTTTAGATTTTTATCAAGCTTCTTGTAGACGGCGAATTCTATAGCGATATGGTTCAATCACACAGAAAAGGGTTTTTAACTCGTTGTCGGTGTGATTGCGGAAAAGCAGGTAAAGCTCCCGATGCACGTCTTCTATAGTCATTGGTGTAACTCGCAATAGAATGACTCCTGCTGACAGCGATTCTTCCAGAAAAACAAGAGCGCCAAAACCTTTGTCCCTTGTGATAAATATTCGATTTGTCTCCTTTGCTTTCCTCAGAAGGTTTTCATCCAACGCCTGCTGCATTCCAAGTTCCTTGGCTGTCATTACGTCGTGACCCCATTCTCTGAGTTGGCTTACCGTTATTTGGTAAACATCTTGATCAGTAAGGAGATGCATCTAGGCTGCCCCTATATGAATCTCTTCTGAGCGCACCAGGTCTGTTGCATATCTAGCGCAAGCTTTCACATCCTCTATTTGCAGGTCTGGGTAATAACTTTCAATAATTCTATCAAATGGGATATCTTCCTGAATCAATTCAAGCACATTCTCTACCGGAATTCTGGTCCCTGCAATGTAAGGTTTTCCAAAGTGAATTCTAGAATCAATCACTATCCGCTCTTTGTAGCTCTTCTTACTGCTCACTGCTCCTCCTCGCTTTTCCTGTGTTTATTATATCTCCTGCCCGTTATTATCTCCACAATTCTCTCCGCCGTTTTGCCATCCCAGAATCCAGGGCAACTGCCTTTCTTGCCTTTGCCATCCAGAATCTTAAGGGATTCCTCTATAATCTTTTGAGTGTCGTTCCACACCAGCATATTGCTTCCCTGGGTTACGGTTATTGGCCTTTCTGTGGTGTTTCGCAAGGTGAGGCAGGGGATATCCAGAACCGTAGTTTCCTCTTGAATGCCTCCAGAATCAGTCATGACAAACATGGCATTCATCTCCAGATTGAGGAAGTCAATGTAACCTGCAGGGCTTATAACCCTAACGGCATCGCTGGCAAACGGAGGGCTATCCAGTAGCTCAAATTCTGTAAGTTTTTTCAGAGTGCGAGGATGGGCAGGGAATATGATAGGGATTTTCTGCGATACCTCTTTCAGCGCATTAACTATCTTAATTAAACTATCCCTGCTATCCACATTGCTGGGGCGATGCAGGGTAAGTAATGCGTAAGGGGTGATGCTTGATGCATGATGCGTGGTTAAGCCCAGTTTTTCCAAAATATCCGATCTTGAGGCTCTGGCTCTGTTGTACAGTAAACTATCTACCATCACGTCTCCAACCAGGAAAATCTTCTCTTTAGCTATGCCTTCTCGTTTCAGGTTCTCATCCGCATCCGGGGAAGGAGTAAATAAATAGTCGGAGATGATGTCAGTTACAAGTCTGTTTATCTCCTCGGGCATCGTTCTATCGAAAGACCTGAGCCCTGCCTCGACATGAGCCGCAGGAATATGGACCTTCACCGCTGTCAACGCAGCAGCGAGAGTGGAGTTTACGTCGCCTACCACTACCACGAGATTGGGTTTTTCCTGAAAGAGCACCTTCTCGAATTCAATCATGACTTTGCCGGTTTGCTGGGCATGAGTTCCCGAGCCGATGTTGAGATAAAAATCAGGCTTTGGAATCTCCAAATCCTGGAAAAAGACCTGCGACATCTCGTAGTCATAGTGCTGGCCTGTGTGGACAAGAAGGTGGTGAATAGTGGAGTGTGATGCGTGTTGAGTGTTGTGTTTTTTGATTGCGCGCAGCAGCGGGGCAATCTTCATGAAGTTGGGCCTTGCGCCGACAACGCTGACTATTTTCATCTGTTTATAAACTCCTGTAGCAGATTCCTTCACTTTCCGCTGTAGCGGGGTTGAAGAAGCCGCGTATGTCTATCAGGATAGGGTTGGAGTTCATGATGCTTTTCATATCGGCCAGCGTTATTTTCTTAAAGATGTCGTGTACTACTGCAAGGATGATACAGTCGATAGATGGCAGTTGGCGGTTGGCAGTTGGTAGTTGA
>CAZDXE010000001.1:2845-68251 GCA_964509565.1 uncultured Dehalococcoidales bacterium
CTCGATGTTACTCAGCAGCGGGTCGCAGCCAAATATGTCGACGCCATACTCTTTGAGGTCTTTGATGATTCCTTTTACAGGCGTTTCCCTGGTGTCTGCCACATTTTCCTTGTAGGTTAAACCCATTATGAGCACAGTTGAGCCCTTTATCACCTTGCCAGCATCATTCAAGGCTTTTATGGTCATTTCGGCTATATGTTTCGGCATAGAATCGTTTATTGCTCTGCCTGACAATATGACCTGGGAGTGGTAGCCCATGTCACGGGCTTTATAAACAAGGTAGTACGGGTCAACGGGAATACAATGGCCTCCGACAAGGCCGGGGGAATATCTATGGAAATTCCACTTGGTGGCGGCGGCATCGAGGACGTCCCTGGTATTTAAGCCCATTTTATCAAAGATGAGCGAAAGCTCGTTCATCAGGGCAATATTCAGGTCCCTTTGAATGTTCTCTATCACCTTGGCAGCTTCGGCAGTCTTTATATTTCTGGCTCTAAAAATATTCGCAGTAATTTTCCCGTAAAATTCAGCGACAAGTTCGGTGGTTTTTTCGTCCATGCCTGCAACTACCTTTGTTATTTTCTCTGGAGTGTGTTCAACGTCTCCGGGATTTATCCTCTCAGGGGAATAGGCAATACTGAATTCCACCCCGCATTTTAGGCTGGATTCTTTCTCCAGTATGGGTTTGACTATTTCCTCGGTAACGCCAGGATAAACCGTGGATTCAAGAATAACCACACAGCCTTTTTTCATATTCTGCCCGACGATTCTGGCAGCGCTTTCGACATGTGAAAGGTCAGGGGTTTTGGATTTTGTTACCGGAGTGGGAACAGCTATGATTATGAAATCGCCTTTCCCTATCTCTTTTGCGTCCGCAGTGAAAATCAGATTAGTCGGCGGTTGAGAATTGGCAGTCGGGGCTTTGTGAATGGATGGATTGAGTGCTGACTCTTGATTAGCAGGCTTAAGATTCTTTAGTTGCTTTACTCTTTGGGCATCGGTGTCAAAGCCAATTACCCTCAGGCTTTTGGAAAAAGCCTCTGCCAGGGGTAACCCCACGTATCCCAGGCCAACAATACACACTACAGAGTTAGTTAGTCGATAATCATCAATCTGATAGCTCACCAGTTAACTCCTTTCAGGTATTTTGGGAAGCCTGTGATAATACGTGCTGTTTCGCTCGCCATTCCATAAATTCGTTCAGAATCATCATCTGTAATATAGCCCAAATCCCTGGAGATATAAAATTGACTCTGGATTTCAGCTCCCGACCCCAGGGCGATATACATAAATTGAATGAATTCTTTATCGGTTTGTATTGCATATCCTTTAGCAATGTTGCTCATTGCGTTCTATTTTCATTCCTGGCTATTCGGCTATCCGCTGCAGACTATTGATACTTTCTCTTAGTCCTTCTTTCAGACTGTATTTCGGGTTGTAGCCAAATGTCCTGGCGCGGGAGATATCCGCCAGGCTGTGTTTCACATCGCCTGCTCTCGGCTCTTCATGGGTTGGCACAACGTTATTGCCTGCAAATCCAATAATAATTTCAGCTAGCTGATTTATGCTGGTTTTCTCCCCTTTGCCAATATTAAAAACGCCGCTGGCTTCAGCTTCTGCCGCCAGGATGTTTGCCTCCACTACGTCCCTGACAAAGGTGAAATCCCTGCTCTGCTCCCCGTCTCCAAAAATGACAGGAGCTTTTCCCTGAGAAACACTGGTTATGAATCTGGGAATTACCGCAGCGTACTGGGAATTCGGGTCCTGGCCTGGACCATAAACATTAAAGTATCTCAGGCAGGCAGCAGAAAGTCCGTAAACCTCTTGAAAGACCTGGCAGTAATATTCCCCGGCAACTTTGGTTACAGCATAGGGAGATTGAGGATTGGGTGGCATATCTTCCCTCTTGGGCAGGGTTGGAGTATCACCGTATACAGAGGAGGATGAGGCATAAACCACTTTCTTGACGCCACTATCTCTCGCTGCCAGGAGCACATTTAAAGTTCCAGTCATGTTTACCTCATGTGAAGCCAGAGGATTCTTTACACTTCGAGGAACGCTGGGGAGAGCCGCCTGGTGGAATATAAAATCGGCTCCACAAAACACTTTCTGCAACAAAGGCAAATCGGTAATGCTACCCTTTATAAAATCCGCATTGCTATGCTCTGTTGAATTAAGCAGAGCAGCGATGTTTTCTTGTTTTCCAGTAGAGAGGTCATCGAGGATAGTTACATGATAGCCCCGCTTCACTAATTCATTGGCTAGATGTGAACCTATGAATCCAGCACCACCGGTGACTATCACTCTCTTGTTTTTAACCATTTCTGTTAATAAACAGCATATGCTGCTATTGATAAACCAAATCTTACACAATCGAATAGTTTGTTACAATATGTGCAAATTAAGCATAGAGCCAGCAAATCAGCCAGCACAAGCGGTTGCACTCCTATACTAATTATGCTACATTACACGAGATTCGTCGATTGTTGTGTGAAGTTGAAAAGATAATGGAAAGTGTGTCAGTAAAAGAACTCCTGGAAGCAGGTGCTCACTTCGGTCATCAGACCAGTTATTGGCATCCCAAGATGAAGGAATATATCTTCACGCAGCGCAATGGGATACACATAATAGATTTGGAGCAAACAGTCAAGATGCTGAACGAAGCATGCGCCTTCGTCAAAGAGTTGATTTCCAGTGGACAAAGCATTTGTTTTGTAGGCACCAAGAGACAGGCTCAGCAAGTCATAGAGGAGGAAGCTAAGAGATGTGGTGCATATTATGTCAACCAAAGATGGCTTGGCGGGATGTTGACTAATTTCACCACTATACAAACTCGGATTGATTATCTGGTTCGCCTGGAAGACAGAAAGGAGAAGGGCGAATTTGATTATCTACCTAAAAAGGAAAGCTCAAAATTGGAAAAGAAAATCATGCACATGAATGGCCAATTGGGAGGATTTAAGGAGATGACTTCTATCCCCGGGGCTATCTTCATTGCGGACCCTATCAAGGATAAAATCGCCTTCGCTGAGGCCAAAAAACTGGACGTTCCTGTGATAGCTGTTACAGATACTAACTGCAACCCCGACGGTATTGATTACCCCATCCCTGCCAATGATGATGCCATTAAAACAATCAGGTTAATTTGCTCCAAAATAGCTGATGCCGTGCTCGAGAGCCGGGAAATACCAGTTCCCCCTGAGGAGACAGGAAATCCCGAATTGACATCTCTGGAGTCAGAGGAGCCTATAGAAATTATGGGTTCTTACACATTTGAACCAGATCAAGATTAAATCGAGGTTATTTGAATGAAAATGTCAACTGAAATTATCAAGGAAGTAAGGGGAAGAACTAGCGCTGGTGTGCTTGAGTGTAAAAACGCGCTGCTGAAAACGGATGGAGATATAGAAAAAGCCATTGCGAATTTAAGGAGTCGTGGATTAGCAATTGCCGAGAAGAAATCGTCACGTATGACCAGCAAGGGAATAATCGAAACATACATTCATCATACAGGGCAGATAGGGGTTTTGATAGAGATAAATTGCGAGACGGATTTTGTAACCCACACTGACGAATTCAAGCAACTTGCTCATGACATGGCTATGCAGGTAGCCGCTGCACACCCCCAATTTGTTACTGCGGAAGAAATACCGGCAGACGCAGATCTGGACCCGAAGGAAGTTTGCCTTCTTCTCCAACCTTTTATTAAAGACCCGGATAAGTCTGTGGAGGAAATTATTGCTGAAACGATAGGCAAGGTGGGCGAGAATATAAAGATACGCAGATTTGTCAGATTTGAAGTTGGCTGCTAGTTAATTACACCTTTATTCCTCACCGAGGACAGTTTGATGATTGAGGAAACACTTATCGACCTAAACTCAAAAATGCAGAAAGCTGTTGACGGTTTGGCACAAGAATTGACTACAATCCGTACCGGACGTGCTAATCCAGCTCTAATTGAAAATATTGCGGTTGATTATCATGGAGCACTCGTTCCAATCCACCAAATTGCCAGTCTATCCACACCTGAAGCTAATCTAATCGTTATTCAACCATGGGACCGAACTTCAGTGAGTAATATTGAGAAAGCTATTCTCAAAGCGGATATTGGCCTTAATCCCATGAATGATGGCAATATAATTAGAGTGGTTATTCCACCTCTCAGTGAAGAGCGGCGCATAAAGCTAGCAAAGTCGGTATCCCAAAAAGTGGAAGAGCGGCGCGTGGTGCTGCGCAATGTAAGGCGTGATAGCATCGCAAAGTTGAAGGAGTTAGAGAAAAATAAAGAAATATCGCAAGACGAACTAAAAATTAGTATCAAAAAAGTTGATGGAATCAGCAATACTTTTATAGACAAGGCAAATAGCATAGGTTTAAATAAAGAAAGAGAAATAAAAGAAATATAACCTCAACATTTACAGCGGATTTGAATGAAGATCCCCCTATAACGTATGTGGCGTTCAAAAAAGATACCAGTTTGTTGCAATTTAGAAAAGAGCGGTGAGATAAAGTTATGTCTAAGCAGAGAATTATCACCGCTGCTGTAGGTATCCCCGTTGTTATTTTCGCTGTTTGGATTGGCGATCCAGTATTTAGTTTGTTCATCGCTGCTGTGGCATTAACAGGCGCTTTCGAGCTCTATCACATGGCTCTCGGTCCAGGGCAACCCCTGATCTATATTGGCTTGCTATGGACACTAGCGCTTGCGTTGAGCCCTCACTACGCAAATATTTTACCTCTAGTCATGACAGCCACAATAGTAATTTCCTTGATTGGGCTATTGTGTTGTTCACCACGAGAAAGGGCATTTTATAACTGGGCGTGGATAGCTGCTGGTGCCCTGTACGTAGGATGGATGCTTAGCTACTGGCTCAACTTGCGACTTCTAGAAGGCGGCAGGTATTGGGTTTTCTTAGCTATGTTTACCACATTTGCCAACGACACAGGCGCTTTTTTCGTAGGGAGAACATGGGGAAAGCAAAAATTAGCCTCTGCCATAAGCCCTGGCAAAACCTGGGGAGGAGCATTTGGTGGCTTTTTAAGTGCTATCGCAGTCGCCAGTATAGTATTTCTAATTCTTAATCGATTTGCCACTTTACCTTTTGGGTACTGGCAAATCCTACCTCTGGCCTGTCTTGTTAGCCTCTTTGCTCAACTTGGTGACCTGGTTGAATCTTTATTCAAGCGAAACATGGGGGTAAAAGAATCAGGTAGTTTACTGCCAGGACATGGGGGCATACTCGACCGTTTTGACAGTCTTATCTTTGTCGGAGCAATAGTATATTATTATGCAATATGGGTAACAGCATAAAAAAAATAGCTGTCCTGGGCTCAACTGGCTCCATAGGCCAGCAAACACTGAACATTATTAGTGCCCTCGACACAAGATTTCGTGTAATTGGCTTAACAGGTGGAAACAATCTCAGGCTTCTGGAAAGGCAAATTAAGGAATTTAGACCTGAGATGTTTTATTCTTCCGCTAAACCTGATTTCGACTGTAGCAGCAAATTCCTCTCCATGGAGGAAATAGCTAGTCACCCTGATGTTGACCTGGTTGTTGTAGCTACTTCAGGCAAGGAAGGATTGAACCCCACTCTGGCAGCTCTACGGGCAGGTAAAACGGTGGCTTTAGCTAACAAGGAAATACTGGTAATGGCAGGAGAAATTATCACTCGCGAAGCCAGCCTCCATCAAACTCAAATTCGACCTATCGATAGTGAACACAGCGCTATCTGGCAATGCTTGCGTGGCGAAGAAAGCAAACCACAAAAAATATTTCTAACTGCCTCTGGTGGGCCCTTTTATCACTATTCCCAGTCACAACTAAATAAAGTAACAGTGAAACAGGCCCTTGCTCACCCTACATGGAAAATGGGGAAGAAAATCACCATTGATTCGGCAACACTTATGAACAAAGGACTTGAAGTTATTGAAGCTCACTGGCTTTTTGATATTCCTATGGATAGCATTGAAATATTGATTCATCCACAAAGCATTATTCATTCTATGGTGGAATTTGTAGATGGTTCAGTGAAAGCACAGCTTAGCTTTCCCGATATGAGATTACCTATCCAATATGCTCTCTGTTATCCGGACAGGCTATCCAATTTAGAATTACCTCGTCTGGATATGAACAAAGTTCAATCGATGAAGTTTGAGCCGATAGACCTGAATGAATTCCCCTGTCTTGCACTAGCACTTAATGCTGGTAGGCAAGGAGGAACTTACCCCACTGTGCTTTGTGCTGCCGGTGAAGTGGCTGTGGAGCTTTTCCTTAACGAGGATATCAGTTTTATCGACATAGCTACAATAGTGGAGAAAACGCTGGAGCAACACCAGAGCATTATTCAACCATCTGTAGAGGAAATTCTGGCTGCTGATATCTGGGCTAGAGAATGTGTAAGGAAACGGAGAGCAAAGTAAGAAATGGATATTCCTATAGCAATTATACTTTTCATTATAGCTCTCTTCCTTATAATCTCACTTCATGAGCTAGGACATTTCATTACTGCCAAGCGCCTTGGAGTAGAGATAGAAGAATTTGGCTTTGGTTTTCCCCCACGGCTTTTCAGCATTAAGCGAGGTGAGACGGTATATTCACTTAATGCAATACCAGTAGGAGCCTTTGTCAGGAGCGTTGGCGAGGATGACCCCACAGTGCCACGAAGCCTAGCTAGCAAAGGCCCGTGGAGCAGGTTAGCGATCTATGCAGCAGGCCCATTAGTTAATGTTCTTTTAGCCTTCATTTTGATTAGCGCTTTCCTTGCATTACCTGTAAACGTGGTAGCCGGCAACGGAGTTATGGTGCACTCCGTGATGGAAAATTCGGTGGCAGAAGAGGCTGGTATTGAAGCTGGAGATATAATTCTAGAAATAGATGGGGTGCACATACACAAATGGGGAGACATGCAGAATATAATTAATTCAAGTAAGGAAGGCCAGAAATTAACCTTCCGCTTGCAAAAAGATAAAAGCTCCTATGAAACTAAATTGCAACCTCAATATGACTCTGAGTTAGGTCGGCGGCTCATTGGTGTTCTGTTAGGCTGGAATATAGTAAACAAAGTACTGGAAAGCTCGCCAGCGGATAAGGCTGGTATTATTCCTGGAGATACCATATTGGGCATTAATGGGCAGGCTGTATATAGCAAAGAAGCTATGTCTGCTGTTCTGAGTGCCGTTGAAGAAGGACAGGAAATACAACTAACTTTGCTCAGGGGAGAAGAAGCAGTTACGGTTAGCATGGTTAATGAATTAGACTCTGCTCAACAGAACATGGGTGCTGAATTACTTTGGGTGAATGAAACTCACATGGAAAAAGAGCGAATTCCTATAGGGGAAGCAGTCTATGCAGGAGCTAGCTATGTTATTCATATGCCTGCCATGTTAGTAGCCGCTATTCCGTTAATAAGAGAGGATCCAGGCAAAGCTCTGGTTGGGCCGATAGGAGCTGGCCAATTAACTGTAGAAGTAGTAAAGACATTTGGCTTCAGCAATATAATATTTATGGCTGGCATTATTAGCCTGGGAGTCGCTCTGTTTAATTTCTTCCCATTTCCCCCGCTGGATGGAGGAGGCATGCTTGTTGCATTTATTGAGGGGATTAGACGAGGGAAACGTCTCTCCCGTCGCACTGTACGATTAGCTCAAACTATAGGAACTGCAACGTTAGTTGCACTTATGATTATGATAACATTTAAGGATATACTACGCCTAATTCAGGGCGGAGGTTTTGGATTATGACGCGCCGTATTACCATGCCCTTGAGGATTGGTAAAGTAACGATTGGTGGTACTGCCCCAATTGCAGTACAATCGATGACTAAAACTAATACTCGGGATGTGCAGGCTACAATAAACCAGATTAGGAACCTGGAAGAGCATGGCTGTGAAATAATTCGCCTGGCAGTGCCGGATGAACAAGCTGCTGAAAGCATCTCTGCTATAAAAAAGAGTGTTTCATCCCCTCTCATTGCCGATGTTCATTTTGATTATCACATAGCTTTAGCTGCCATAAGTGCTGGTGCTGATGGAATTCGACTTAACCCGGGCAATATTCGTGATAGGGATCAAATGATGAAGGTAATAGCTGCTGCTAAAGAAAGTGAAACACCTATTCGCATCGGGGTAAATGCAGGCAGTTTACCTCCTGATTTCGAACCCGAAATTTCGTTAGCTGAACGGATGGTTGACCTGGCAATGGAGCAGATAAAATTCATGGAGAGCCTGGATTTTAATTTGATTAAAATATCGCTTAAGGCTTTCGATGTGCCTGCTACTATACAAGCTTACCAGATGATTGCTGCTAGAACATCTTACCCTTTGCATCTGGGTATCACTGAAGCTGGACTTCCTCGAGACGGTGCTATAAGAAGCGCTATAGGCATTGGCGTGCTTCTATACCAGGGCATTGGTGATACTATTCGTGTCTCCCTTAGTGCTAACCCCTGTGAGGAAGTATCTGCTGCTTATGAAATTCTGAAAAGTCTGAAACTGCGTCAGCGGGGCCCAACGCTGGTATGTTGTCCTTCCTGTGGCAGGAGTGAAACAGATGTGATTAAATTAGCCCAGGAAGTAGATAAATATCTGAAAAAGATACGTGAACCAATTAAGGTAGCGGTTATGGGTTGCATAGTCAACGGCCCCGGAGAAGCTAAAGATGCTGATGTGGGTATTGCCTGTGGCAAGGGTAAAGGTGCTATATTCAGGAAGGGTAAAGTGGTAAAGACAGTGAGCGAGGAGAAATTCCTGGAATCGCTGGAAAAGGAGATAGAAAAAATTGTTTAAATTCAGGACTATGAGGCTTTAAAGAATGCGTTTTTCTAAACTTTTTGGCAAAACTTCACGACAAACTCCAGCGGAAGCTGAGGGCATAAGTCATCAGTTGTTGCTCAGAGCAGGCATGATAGCCCAGATAGCTTCCGGAATCTATTCCTATTTACCCCTGGGCTGGCGAGTACTCAAAAAAATAGAACAGATAATCAGGGAGGAAATTAATATAACAGGCGGGCAAGAATTGATGCTGCCAGTGCTGCAGCCTTTTCAGCTATGGCAGCAATCAGGTCGTTATGTTTCCTTCGGTGAATCCCTGTTTACGCTGAAGGATAGAAAAGAACATGACCTGGTTTTGGGCCCTACTCACGAGGAGGTTATCACAGAGCTTGTTCATCGCTATGTGCAAAGTTATCGTGATCTCCCACTACTGCTGTATCAAATACAAACTAAGTTCCGTGACGAGCCTCGCCCCCGTGGCGGATTGCTGAGAGTTCGCGAATTTATCATGAAAGATCTCTACAGTTTTGATATTACTGGAGCTGGACTGGATGAAAGCTATAAAAAAATGGCTCAAGCTTACAAGAATATTTATGCTCGCTTGGGCTTGCCTGTTCTGATGGTAGAAGCTGATAGTGGTGCCATAGGCGGCAAAGAATCCCATGAGTTTATGGTTATCACTGACTCTGGAGAAGATGAAATTATTTATTGTTCCAGTTGTGGCTATACTGCTAATACAGAAAAGGCTCAATTTGCTAAAACAGAGATAGCTACTGGAGGCATGTTACCTCTGGAAGAAATATCCACCCCAGGCACAAAAACTATAGAAGAAGTAGCTAGTTTTATTGGTGTGCCTGCAAATCAGACGCTTAAAGCCGTGTTTTACTCTGCTGATGACGAATTTATTATTGTAGTTATACGAGGCGACCTGGAAGTAAATGAAATAAAGTTACGGAATGCACTGAAGTGTTCTGAACTTAGATTAGCCACAGAGGGTGAAGTAAATGAGGCAGGCATAGTGGCTGGTTTTACCTCACCTGTAGGAGTAAAAGGTATCAGAGTTATTGCTGATGACTCACTCACTTTGGGTTCGAATTTTATTGTTGGGGCTAACAAAATAGGATACCACTTCAGAAATGCCAATTACCCTAGAGATTTTCAGGTTGATTTTATAGCTGATATTGCCTTGGCTCGTGCTGGGTATAAATGTTCTAACTGTGACAACAAACTATCCTCTGCACACGGTATTGAAGTGGGGCACATATTCAAATTGGGTACGTTTCTCAGTGAGAAACTAGGAGCGAGTTTCCTCAATAGCGATGGTATACTTCAGCCTGTAATCATGGGTTGCTATGGCATTGGGTTGGGACGTCTTTTAGCCGCAATAATAGAGCAAAGCCATGATGATAAAGGAATTATTTGGCCACTCTCTGCTGCTCCTTATCAAACCTGCCTTTGCTCACTTTGTATGGATGATTCTGTGATCGCCTCTGTATCAGAAGACGTCTATCAAAAACTAAATAAGGAAGGAATCGAAGTTCTCTATGATGACCGGGATGAATCCCCTGGAGTTAAGTTCAACGATGCTGACCTTTTAGGCATACCTCTGCGCTTGACCTTAAGCCCACGCACCTTAAAAAAGCAAAGCATAGAGATAAAATGGCGCACAGAAAAGGAATTTCAACTTTTGTCTCTGGATAATATTGCCTCAACAATTAAAACACTGTTGAGGGAGAAAACTAGTCTCTTAAAGTAGTGCCCAACTCTTGATGTAACCTATCAAGCATTTGCTGCTGTATTTTGTCAATCTGTTTCTCAGTTAAAGTACGCTTAGTTGATTGATAGATAATTCTTATAGCAAATGATTTCTTACCTTCTGGTATCTGTTTACCTGTGTAAAGATCAAAAAGAGTAGCATTCTTGACCAATGGGAAGTCTTGTATTATATTCTCCACCTGCTGAAAAGCTGCTTGTTTATTTATTACCAATGCAATATCTCTGGTTATACTGGGAAACTGAGAGATAGGCTGGTATCGCTTTACCATACTTGCTTTGCTCATTAGTTTCTCTATATCCATCTCAATGAGGCAAACAGTGCTAGAGAGTTCGAATGCTTGTGCTACTCCGGGGTGTAAATTACCCACAACACCCACTTTGTCTTTGCCAAGGATGACATCAGCACTTTTACCAAGGAATAAGCTTTCATCCTCACTGGGCTCAAACGCTGGAGCGAGCCCTAATTGTTTTAATAATCCTTCTGCAATTCCCTTAGCATCGAAAAAATCGAACGATTCTCTATTACCACGCCACGATAATTCTCTTCTTGAATCGCTGAACGCAATACAAAGCATCTCTTTCTCTTGAGGTAATTCCTTCTTATGATGTGGGAATTGCTTTAGTTCCTTTTCGCCAGTTTCAAGATTTTGCTTCTTTGCACTAGCAGAGGAATGTTGTGGTAAGAAAATCTTGCCAATTTCAAATAACCTTATACCAGCTTCTTCATGCTTTTGATTACTTGCCAGTGTTGTTAGAAGACCAGCACGCAAGGTAGTACGTAAGTATTCTTGTTCTTTTGTCATTGGGTTAGCTATTTGCAGAGGGGTAATCATTAGTTCGAATTTTGAGGAAAGTTTCTGAAGTTTTTCTAAGCTGGTCAAGGAATAGGTTAATATTTCTTGAAACCCCCAACCTGCCAGAGTATTGCGTAATTTCTGTTTGAAGCTACGTTGTGGCGTCAATCTTTGTGGTGGTAGAGAAGCGCTAAGCCGGGTTATGGGAATTTTATCGTAACCGATAATGCGGATTACTTCTTCTACAAGATCGGCAGTGCACTTTATATCACTACGCCAGTATGGAGCAAGCACCGAGACTCCTGAGGGCACTGAATCAGCTTTTTGACATTCAAAGCCCATGGTATTCAATATTCTGAGAATTTCATTAGCGTTCACCTTCAAGCCTGAAAGTCGTTTTACCTCCTTAGGCGAGAGCAAAATGGCATTTGGTGTTGGTTTACCCGGGTAAACATCAATTATCCCTTCGGCGGCTTTGCCACCAGTTAGCTGCAGAAGCAATTGTGTCGCTCGTTTCAAGGCTACTGCTGGCAGATCTGGATTTAGTCCTTTGTCAAAGCGAATTGAAGCTTCACTTTTTAAATTAAGCTGTTTAGCACTTCGTCGGATAGTGCCCCTGTTGAAATTTGCTGACTCGAGAAGAATAGCAGTAGTTGTATCAGTAACTTCCGTATCAAGCCCACCCATGAGCCCAGCAATGGCAACTGGTTTTTCTATATCAGCGATGACCAGAGTATCCTGATTAAGGGTTCTCTCGATCTCATCCAGGCTCACTATAATTTCACCACCTTTGGCGCGGCGGATGATAATTTGTTTACCATTTAGTTTATGATAATCAAAAGTGTGGAGAGGCTGGCCATATTCCAACATCACATAATTGCTGGCATCAACAACATTATTTATTGGACGCATCCCATAACTCCTCAGATATTGTTGTAGCCAGTCAGGCGACGGAGCGATTGTAACTCCAGTAATCAAGCTGGCACAATATCTGGGACATAAAACTGGCTCAATGATGTCAACAGAGATGAATTGGCCTATTGGTTTCTCAGCTTCCTCATAGCAAATTTGAGGTAAGTGAAGTGGTTTATCAGTTAAAGCAGCAATTTCCCTTGCAATGCCAATCATGGATAAGCAATCCGGGCGATTGGGAGTTACATCCAAATCGAAAATTACATCGCCCAGGTAATCATTCAACGGCATGCCTACGGGAGCTTCTGGTGACAGCACCAGAATATTGTCATGATTTTCGGAGATTCCCAATTCTTTTTCTGAGCAAACCATGCCCTCTGATAAAATCCCGCGAATTCTAGTCGGTTTTAATAGCGCAACTTTTCCCGTATGACCATCGATAAGCTTAGCCCCTGTCTGGGCAAATGGAACTTTCTGCCCTGCTCTGATATTAGGAGCGCCACAAATTACGGTAATTTGCTGAGGGCCAAGATTAACAGTTGCCAGATGCAGTTTATCGGCATTTGGATGAGGATTTACAGCAGTTACATGCCCCACTACCACATTATCCCAGTTACTGCCTATGGTTTGTATATCTTTGACTTCCATGCCAGCCATAGTTAACTTACTAGCTAATTCTTGATGCTCGGGGATTATGTCAACATAATCGCTCAGCCATTTAAGAGAAGTACGCATATTACTAACTGTTTATTAATTTTTAGAATTAAAATTGCTTCAAGAATCTGAGATCGTTATTATAAAAGAGTCGTATGTCATCTATGCCATAACATAGCATAGGGATTCGTTCTACCCCCATACCAAAGGCAAACCCACTGTATTTTTCAGGGTCAATGGCAACGCGTCTAAGGACATTAGGGTGCACCATTCCAGCACCTAATATCTCAAGCCATCCACTATAACCACATAAACGGCAACCATTCCCATGGCAATTTAAACATTCAACTGCTACTTCCACTCCTGGCTCAACAAAAGGAAAGTAATCACACCTGAAGCGCACTTTCCTTTCCTCACCAAAAAGGCAATGGCAAAATTCAAACAAAGTACCTTTCAAATCAGCCATGGTGATATTCGTGTCTATGGCTAATCCTTCAACCTGGTAAAACATAGATTCATGCGTAGCATCCGTGGCCTCATAGCGATAAGTCCGCCCGGGCACTAGTACTCTTATCGGCGGGCGTTCTTTTTCCATAACTCGTATTTGCATTGGAGAAGTATGTGTGCGCAAGAGCCTGGCTGGGTCACCAGTTTCTTCGGAATCTACCCACAAGGTAGCGAACATATCTCGTGCTGGATGTTCTGGCGGTATGTTTAGAGCTTCAAAATTATAGTAGTCCCACTCCACGTCTGGTCCTTCAGCTATTTGAAATCCCATCCGTGTGAAAATACTACAAATTTCATCAAGCGTTTGGGTCACGGGGTGGAGTCGCCCTGTGGGAATAAGTTGTCCTGGCAAAGTAATATCTAAGCCTTCTTGTTTCAAAAAAGAAGCCATGTGATCTTCTTCCAAAAGCTTCTTTTTCTCAGCCAGGCGCAATTCTAAGTCCACCTTGATTTCGTTAGCCAGAGAACCTGTTTTTCTCCGCTCATCTAAAGACAGGCTGGCTAACGAACGCAGAGTTTGAGTTAGTTTACTTTTCTTGCCTGTGCAGCGAACTCTCCAAGATTCAAGTTCCTTAAGCTCACTAACTTGTTTTAATTCGTTTAGGGCTTCCAGATGAAGTTTTTCAAGCGACTTTATCATTTGCATCTTTAGATGAAACAGAGGTCAATAGTTTAGCGAATTCTTCAGGGTCATTGACTGCTATCTCAGCTAACATCTTACGATTTATCTCTACCTTAGCCTTCTTTAAGTTTGCTATAAATTGGCTATAGGAGAGCCCTTGAATTCGTGCCGCAGCGTTAATACGCGCAATCCACAACTTTCTAAAATCGCCTTTTCGCTCACGTCGATGACAGTAAGCGTAGTCTAAAGCATGGAGCATAGATTCATGTGCCTGCCTATACAGGTTATGCCTTGCCCCATGATGTCCCTTGGTTAGTTCAAGCACTTTTTTATGGCGCTGATGAGTGATTTTACCGCTTCTAGCTCGTGGCAAGATTCCTCCTTTCAAGCCTTATCCGTAAGGTAAAAGCTTTCTTATTCGTTTCCTATCTACTGGTGAAGTAGAAATAAGCTCATCATAAAGACGTTTGGCTCTCGGAGCCTTTCTCCGTCTAAAATGACTTTTGCCGCATTTAGTGCGTAATAGCTTACCCCCGCCTGTTATATGAAAGCGATGCTTCGCTCCCTTGTGAGTTTTAAGTTTTGGCATTTGATTTCACCTTCATAGATTTTTTAGTAGAAGGAGCTGAAAAAGTTAAAGCTATACTCCTCCTGTCCTTAACAGGTTGGTTGCTGGCTACAGCTTCTTCTTTCAGTGCCTCTGCTACTCTTTTTAATACTTTCCAGCCCATCTCTGGATAAATAATCTCCCGTCCTCTAAATCTCACTGATATCTTTACTTTATTGCCTTCGCCTAACAATTTCCTAACTGCCCTGATTTTCGCTTGTAAATCATGATCCTCAATTTTTGGACGAAAGCGAATTTCCTTCAGCAAACCAACTTTTTGTCCCTTCTTCGACTTGCGTTCTTTTTTAGCCTGCTCGTATTTATATTTTCCGTAATCAAGAAGCCTACACACTGGAGGCGTCGCTGACGGCGCTATTTCCACCAAATCAAGACCACGCTCCTGAGCAGCTTGTAATGCTTCCAATCTGGGCAATATGCCCAGCTGCTCTCCCTTTTCACCTATGAGCCTAACTTCCCTGGCTCTAATCTTTTGGTTAACTGCTATATATTTAGCTATAGTACTTTCACTCCCTCCTGAAAATTTAAGCCTTGGATTGTATGGCTGCTACTATCCTCGTTTTAATCTGCAGTAAATCTTCTAAACTTATATTCTTGCCATCCCTTAAGCGAAGCGACGCGCTGGACGAAGTTGCTTCTTTATCGCCAACTATGAGCATGTATGGTATTTTTTGCAACTGAGCCTCGCGTATTTTTAGATTCATTCTTTCGGAGCGGTTATCAACCTCAGTGCGAATACCCTCTTTCCTGAATTCAACTCCTATTTGTTGCGCATAATCGATATGGCGATCTGCTATAGGTATTATTATAGCCTGAATCGGTGCTAACCATACAGGAAAAGCACCACCATAGTGCTCAATCAGGCAAGCTAAGAAACGTTCCATGCTGCCTAAAACTGTACGATGCACCATTATTACATTATGCTCTAATCCATCATCTCCAATGTAACAGACATTGAAGCGTCGCGGCAAGTTGAAGTCGACCTGTATGGTAGGGCCTTGCCATGCATGCCCTAAAGCATCTCTAAGTTTGATGTCAATCTTAGGACCATAGAAAACTCCCTCACCCGGATCTATATTGTAAGGCAGTTCAAGTTCCTGTAGAACACTCTCCAAAGATTCTGTAGCCTGCTCCCACATCTGAATGCTCCCCGTGTATTTCTCTGGGCGTGTGGACAATAGCACTTCGTAATCCGGGAAACCAAAAGTAGACATCATAAATTGTGCTAACCTCACAACTCCTATCACCTCTTCTTCCAATTGGTCAGGGCGACAAAAAATATGTGCATCATCTTGAGTAAACCCTCTTACCCTGGCTAAACCATGTAAAACGCCAGCTCGCTCATAGCGATACACTGTACCTAATTCTGCATAGCGTAATGGTAAATCGCGATAGCTACGCATATGGCTCTTAAAAATCAAGATATGCCCCAGACAATTCATGGGTTTTATTATGTATTGTTGCCCCTCTACTTCCATTGGTGAATATAAATAATCTCGATAAAAATCCCAATGCCCACTAGTTTTCCATAAATCTAGCCTCGCTACATGCGGAGTGTAGACAATACTATAACCTCTACTAATATGTTCTCTTCTCCAGAGGTCCTCAACAATCTGCCGTACCAAAGCGCCCTTGGGGTGCCAACAAATTAGGCCTGGCCCAATTTCTTCGTGAATGCTATAGAGATCAAGTTCTTTGCCTAATTTTCTATGGTCACGTTTAGCAGCCTCTGTCTGCCGCGTCAAGTAATTTTCAAGTTCGGCCTGACTATCAAAGGCAACTCCATAAATTCTCTGAAGCATGGGACGTTTCTCATCGCCCCTCCAGTATGCTCCAGCTATATGGGTAAGCTTGAGAGCTTTTATTTCACCTGTAGAAGCTACATGGGGGCCACGACACAGGTCAGTAAAATCGCCTTGTTTATAGATAGTCACTGAGCTATCAGGAAGGTCAGCGATGAGTTCCAGTTTGTAAGGTTGAGTGGCAAATAGTTGCCGTGCCGTTTCCTTATTTATTTCCTCGCTGGTAAAAGGCAAATTAGCATCAATAATTTTCTTCATTCTATCTTCAATCACAGGCAAATCTTTGGGCTTCAATGGACGCGATAGGTCAAAATCATAATAAAAACCATCTTCGATCGCTGGTCCAATACCAAACTTAACCTCGGGGAAAAGAGATTGTATTGCTTGGGCCATGACATGCGCAGCAGAGTGACGCATCTTTGACAATTTTTCTTCTGGCTCCACCTTAGATTTCGTCTCGCAATTCAATCAAAAATTCCATCCACTCATCTTTATATTCTACTGTTTCGTCTAACATGGGCGATACTGGATTTGAACCAGTGACCTCTGCGATGTCAACGCAGCGCTCTAACCACTGAGCTAACCGCCCCAAGTGACGATTGTAGCAAACGCATATACGTAGGTCAAGAAAAAGTCTCTTCCAACACAAGGTGAGTCTGAGAGAAAAGGCAACTTAATTACAATTGAAGCATACAACCCATCATAAACCCTGGAAACATACAAACAATCGAATAAATCAGGCAATGAGGCTGGTTTCCTTGAGTCCTATCTCTTTTGCTCCTGTATTATGTTGCCCCCATCAATCACTATTTCCGTCCCCGTTATGTATTTCGATTCCTCTGAAGCTAGAAACACCGCAAGATCGCCAACTTCGTCTATTGACCCCATCCTGCCAAATGGTATGGAATCTGAGAATTCTTTCAGATATTCATCCAGGGACATACCCATCTCGCTTGCTGACTCCCGCATCCCAGGTGTGTCTATATAGCCAGG
Organism: uncultured Dehalococcoidales bacterium; assembly: GCA_964509565.1. Lineage (GTDB taxonomy): Bacteria > Chloroflexota > Dehalococcoidia > GIF9 > AB-539-J10 > JAGMDB01. The sequence goes on from CAZDXE010000001.1 coordinate 20,302, forward strand.
GCATATAGCATTAACATTTATACTATGTTCCGCTACCTCAAGTGCCAGCGCTCTGGTAAACCCGGATACAGCTCCTTTGGAAGCTGAATAAATCGTTTCCCTCTTAGCAGCAACCATCGGCCCAGTCACAGATGATATATTAATAATCTTTCCGTATTTTTGCTTTATCATGCCCTGAATCACAGCCTTTGTGCAGTTCCATACCCCTTTGATATTGATATCTATAACGCTATCCCGAACATCATCTGGCATCTCAACAAATAGCATTTCAGGATATACTCCTGCATTATTGACGAGTATATCCACTCTCCCAAACTGCTTTAATACTTGCTGCACTGCTAAATTTACTTCAGCGGCATTGGCCACATCTACCTTGAATGCAATTGCTTTTCGTCCCAAGTCGCTTATGCCTTTCGCAGTTTTTCTGACCGTATCATGTCGGCCAAAGAGAGCCACAGTCGCGCCTTCCCGTGCCAGCGCCCTCGCTATGCCTTCGCCAATACCTGCTGCTGCCCCCGTGACAATGCTTACTCTACCTTTCAACCTCTGCGTATCCATTGCTACGTTAACCTCCTCTCTCTTTTTAGCTGGAAGGAACTGGGGTCTCTGGATCTTATAGCTCAAATTGAACCAGAAGAACCATGCCCTGCTTGTTTCAACTCAAGGAGAAGCATAGCAAACATGTGACAGGAGAATAAAGTAAGTCTGTAAATCAGGTGATTAAGAATTATAGAGATCACGATTTTGACAGGAAATTACCAATCGGTTTTTAGAAGAGCTTACTTCAAGAGAGTAGTACATGGGACTTGGGGGAACATTGCCCAGTAATGCATTTGCAGCCGCAGCACTAAGAGCAATGTTAGAGCATGCCATGACTGAATCAGCATATGAGCACCTGGTTCACTTTGCTAAGGTGTTTAGCGAATTCGCGGACGAGTTAAACGGATGAAAAAGGTTAGTATGTTTACCCTGCGAATGGGTATGTTCCATATGTATGGTCGGGGTGAGAGGATTTGAACCTCCGGCCTCATGGTCCCAAACCATGCGCGCTACCAACTGCGCTACACCCCGACAAAATCCCCACAAGAATAACAGATTTCATGAGGGAACTCATTTCATAACAAGAATATAACTTAGTAGCTCGGCAGGGTCAAAAAATAGTTTATCTACAATCGGGGCAAACATCAAAGAAATCCAATGGCAAACCAGCTTTCCCTCGCATATATTCCACCTGCTCTTCGGGAACCCAGTAGTTACCGCAGATTTTACATTTCTTCAACTTGAATTCCTTTTTCCAATTGCGGGCATAGAGGGTTCTGGTATCTCCCCTATCCTCTATTTTTATAGCCCCAGTAGGGCAAACATAAGCACAAGAGCCACAACCTATACAAGCTGAAGAAGGCTCAAAAAAAGGTGGTGCCACTTCCCTATTCACCCCACGATTAACCAGGCTAATAGCACTTCTCTCTACAACTTGTTCACAAGCCCTAACACATAAGCCGCAAAGAATGCAATCTTTATCCTCCAGGTATTCAGGGTCAAATGGCGCTTGCTCAATGCCCATACTGGAAGCCAGTTCTTTTATAACCTTATTTTGAGAACAGCGAGCCAGGAGTAATTCCATTATCACTTTGCGGTTACTTATAACACGAGCTGAATTAGTTTTAACTTCAAGTCCTTCTTCTATTGGGTAAATACAGGAAGTTACTAAACGGGAACGGCCATTTTTGAATATTTCCACCATACAGAGACGGCAAGCTCCATAAGAAGCTAAATTTTCATGGTAGCAGAGAGTAGGTATATTGATACCTTTCTCTCTGGCTACTTCGAGTATTGTTTGCCCTTCTTCTGTTTCTATCTTCTTTCCATCAATATTGAGTGTTATCATTCTTGGTTTACCTTATGCCCACAGCTCCCAATTTACAAACATCTTTACAGATACCACACTTGATGCATTTACTCTGATCCAGAGCTACTGGTTTTTTCTTGCCCTTGAAAGCTATAGCTTCCACGGGGCAAGCTTTTTCACAAAGTCGACAACCTGGGCATTTATCCTCTTTTATGTAATATTGAATCAAGGCTTTACACACACCGGCGGGACATTTCTTCTCTTTGATGTGTGCTTCATATTCATCTCCGAAATAACGGATAGTGGAGAGCACTGGATTAGGGGCAGTTTTACCCAAAGCGCATAATGAGCAATCCTGCAAAGTAGCAGATAAACGCTCCAAAAGTTCAATATCTCCCTCTTTCCCTTTCCCTTCAGTGATGTTATTTAATATCTGGCGCATTCTTTTTATGCCCTCACGACAGGGAACACACTTGCCACACGATTCTTCCTCCAGAAAAGTGAGGAAATATTTAGCGGTATCCACCATACAAGTATCCTCGTCCATAACAATCATGCCACCTGACCCCATCATTGAGCCTGCCTTGCTCAGTTCATCGAAATCCACAGGCATATCAAGCATGCTTTCAGGAATAACACCACCAGATGGGCCTCCAGTCTGTACACCTTTGAATTTTCTCCCATCTTTTATGCCTCCGCCAATATCATAAATAACTTCCCGTAGTGTCATTCCCATAGGCACCTCTACCAGCCCAGTATTGTTTACCTTACCCACCAGTGAGAAAATTTTTGTTCCTTTACTTCCTTCAGTGCCTATAGCTTTAAACCAATCAGCGCCTTTATTAACTATTAAAGGCACATTTGCCAGGGTTTCCACATTATTCAAGTTACTGGGTTTATCCCACAGACCTTTTTCCACCGTGTGAGTGTATTTAGCTCTGGGCTCTCCGGCCCTACCTTCCAGAGACGCCATTAAGGCAGTTGATTCGCCGCAAACAAAAGCGCCACCACCTCTGTTAATGTGAACAACAAAGTCAAAGCCAGAGCCAAGGATATTTTCACCTAAAAAACCTAGCTGTCCTGCCTGCTCTATGGCTATCGTGGCATTTTCCACCGCTAAAGGATATTCGTTACGCACATAAATATAGCCTTCGTGAGAGCCAATAGCATAAGCGCATATTATTAATCCTTCAAGAACACTATGAGGATTACCTTCGAGTAGGCTTCTGTCAGAGTAAACTCCTGGGTCACCCTCATCACAATTAGCGATAACATACTTGGGTTCTCCTGTAGCGTTACGGCAGAATTGCCATTTCTGCCCCGTAGGAAATCCTCCGCCCCCACACCCCCTCAACCCTGAACGTTTGATCTCCTCTATCGTCTCTTCCGGAGTCAATTCAAAGAATACTTTAGCTAAAGCCGAATAGCCACCCAACGCAATATAATCCTCAATATTGTTAGGATCAATTTCGCCATTATTGCCAAAAACGATTCTTTTCTGTCTTTTATAAAAAGGTATCTCGGCAGGATGTATATATTTTTTTCCGCTGGCAGGGTCAATATACAGCAACCTGTCAACAATCCTGCCGTCGATAACAGTATCCTTTATAATTTGAGATATATCCTTTACCTCCACCTTTTGATAAAAAACATCGCCGGGCTGGATGATAACAATCGGTCCTCGTTCGCAAAAGCCATGACACCCTGTAGTTTTTATGTTAACTTTATCAGTGAGATTCTGAGTTGCTACCTCCTGTCTAAGAGCCTCTGTAACCTCTACACACCCACTAGCATGGCATCCTGTGCCATTGCACACGGTAATGAGCGACTTGTCTCTCTCCCCTTCTTTTTTCGCCTGTACCTTCTTTTTTAGATTTTCTAAATCGCGTAAAGAGTTAATCTTGCCCACTAGCAAACTCCCATAATTATTCATATTTACTTAATATTGAGGCAACTTGACCAGTGTTTACTTGTCCAAAATACTTGCCATCAATCCTTACCACCGGGCCCAGGGCACAACATCCCATACAATTCACCGTTTCTAGCGTGAACTTAAAGTCACCAGTCGTTTCCCCGGCGTTAATTTCTAATCTTCGCTCAATTTGCTCCAACACTTTAGATGCACCTCTAACATGGCAGGCAGTTCCCAGACAAACGCTAACTGTATGTCTGCCCTTAGGTTCAAGGCTAAAAGTTTTGAAGAAAGTAGCTACGCTATACACCCGGCTTAACGGAATATCCACAACCTCACTTACCTGCACTAAAGCTTCCTTGGGTAAATAGTGAAAGCTGGACTGGATATCCTGCAATATAGCAATCAACTGGCCTTCTTCAGCCTTATATTTATCAATAATGGCAGTAACTTCCTGCTTATCCATAATTTCATTGTGAGCAGTGCCTGATTTTTCCCTGGTCATTGAGCAGCTTTCTCCTTGATTCTGGCATATTCCTTGTTTACTCTCTGCTGTATTTTATCCACCAGCTCCGGTGTAAGATGTCTGAATCTCCCCTGGGGTTTCAGATAATCTATAACAGGGCGCAGCTGTGGCGGGTCATAATTCAAGCTATATTTTCCATTCTCTACTTCATAAAGGGGGAAAACACCTGTTTCTACTGCCAGCCTGCCCAGCTTTATGGTCATATCGGTAGGAATTCGCCAGCCTGTAGGGCAAACAGCAAATACGTGAAGGTAACTTGGGCCCTCAATTGCTATTGCCTTTTTTACCTTGTTCATAAGGTCGAAGGGATAGCTTGCAGAGGCAGTAGCTACGTAGGCAATATCATGAGCTACAGCGATAGCTGGCATATTTTTCTTCCATGTGCTTTGCCCAAAACTGGTTTTGCCCGCTGGTTGGGTGGTAGTTGAAGCACCGAATGGAGTGGCACTCGACCTTTGAATACCTGTATTCATGTAAGCCTCGTTATCAAGGCAAACATAAAGAAAATCATGTCCTCTCTCAAAAGCGCCAGATAAGGCCCCGAGGCCAATATCAAAAGTTGCTCCATCTCCACCTATAGCTACTACCTTAGCTCTGGGCAAAGAAGCTCCTTTGCGAGCCAGAGCTTTTCTGGCAGATTCTATGCCTGTAGCTACCGGGGCAGCATTCTCAAATAAGGTATGAATCCAGGGAACCTCCCACGCAGTATAAGGAAGTTGCGAGGATATAATTTCCATGCAGCCAGTGGACATAACAACGATCACATCTCGCCCTAAAGCTTTCATTACAAGCTTCAACGCCAGAGCCTCGCCACACCCTGAACAGGCACGATGTCCCGGGGTAAAGCTTTGCCTCTTTGTTACCAGACGAGGTGCATATATGCTCAGAGTTTCCATTATTTCTCCCTTACATCAAACACTTCGACTTCACCAAGTTTGCCTTGACTAGCTTTATCCATTCCACGATGTATCATATTTTGAAAGTCTTCAACTGAAATATCTCTACCACCCAATCCGCCGATAAAACCAATAACCTGTGGCCTTTCTTTCAAATGATATAAGGCAGCCTGTACTTCAGAGCAAACAGGCCCTGGCCCACCAACGGAAAGGGCACGGTCAAGAACGATGAGCAATTTTGCTTGACCTACAGTTTGGCGGAATTGCTCAAAGGGAAATGGCCGCCACAGGCGTAATCTCACCAGGCCCACTTTCTCTCCCGCTTTCTTGAGTCTATCTATAGCTTCCATGGCCACTTCGCTGAAACTTCCCATAGTCAGAAGTAAAACATCTGCATCCTCTGCTCCATAGGTTTCCACAGGCGAATAGTTACGTCCGAATTCTTCTCCAAACTTTTGCCATACCTGGGTAATCACCTTTAGTGAGTTTCGCAAAGCCATATCATGCGCTACCTTAGCCTCAGTATAAAGGTCAGGTAGAGCAAAATCTCCCATAGCTACTGGATTATTCACATCGAGAACAAAAGGATGATGATATTTGGGAAGAAATCCAGTTACCTTCTCCTGTTCAGGAAGCAAGACAGCTTCAATAACATGTGATAGGTGAAAACCATCAATATGAATCATGGTAGGAAGAAGAACCGCAGGGTCTTCAGCAATGTGGAAAGCACATACAGTCAAATCGAAAGACTGTTGAGCATTCTCAGCAAATATCTGAACCCAGCCTGTATCGCGAACAGACATAACGTCGGAGTGGTCTCCCCAGATACTTAACGGTACTGACAACGCCCTGTTGCATACAGACATAACTATAGGTAGCCGCATCCCTGATGCTACATATACTACTTCGTGCATTAGCTCCAGTCCCTGACCAGAGGTAGCGATGAAAGTCCGCCCGCCTGCTGCCGAAGAGCCAAGGCAGGCACTCAATGCTGAGTGCTCTGATTCAACAGGTATATAATTTGCATCCAGTTCCCCATTAGCAACCAATTGTGCCACCCGTTCTACAATATGGGTCTGAGGAGTAATAGGGTAAGCCGCACAGACGTCAATATTAGCCATCTTGACTGCTTCCGCTATGGCAAAGGAAGATTCAAAAGCTACTCTTCTCTCCATTTTCTATGCCTCAACCATAGTTATGGCTCCCGTCCAGCACTCACGGGCACAAATGCCACATCCTTTACAATAAAATTCATCAGCTTCAAAATAACCCTCCGCATCCTGGCGAATACAATCTTCAGGGCAAAAGAGAGCACACATACCACATTTAATACATTTCACGTTATCTCTCACAGGGCGTTCTGATTTCCAATATCCAGTTTGGTAGCTCCTGGCATTCCCCATCTCAGTTACTACAAAACCAGGATTTAGCTCTTTCCATGATAGGCTTTTCTCGACAGGGTAGACTTTTTTGGGTTTCTTAGCGCCAGGGATTGATTCCATTATAAGAGCTTCTTCATATGCTCTGCTGCAAGCCTTAACATTGATTTCACTTAGTTTGCCAAATCTTTCTTGCAGCGGCTGAGTTAAAGATTCCAGATTAACCATACCAGTTGCCTTTATCAGGGCTCCTAACATAGCAGTATTGACAATAGGTCTCTTCAGTATATCCCGGGCAATAGCAGTAGCATCTACTACTGCTAATTTCCATGGGCCACCAATTTCCGAATTTACGATGGCTAATCCTTTTGAGCTATTTACTACGAGAACGCCGCCATCCTTGAGCCCATGGGTAACATCGATAATACCAAGCAAGCCAGGATCTAATATCACAACGACATCAGGTTCAGCAATAGCAGCCCTGGATCTGATAGGTTTATCTATACTTACGCGATTGAAAGCTATGACGGGAGCCCCTCTCCTCTCAGGGCCGAAGCTGGGGAAAGCTTGAGCAATTTTGCCTTCCTTTATTGCAGTTGAAGCCAGAAGTTCCGCCGATGTTACCGCTCCCTGTCCTCCTCTGCCATGCCAGCGAATCTCTATAATATTATCCATCACTTGCAACTTCTACTCTACCCCTGAAGGGACTCGAACCCTTGCACCTGGCTCCGGAGGCCAGCGCTCTATCCTCTGAGCTACAGGGGCGGGAGATATACTCTACCACCATCAAGTAATTTAATCAAACAAACTGCGAGGAACCTATTTAGTGGCTCAATGCACATAAAATCTGCGATGGCAAAAACGAAATTGCCAGATAGCATTTCCTTGTTATTTACTTTTATGGTATATTTTAGTTTATAATATAGATTGAATGGCGTAATATGTATTATAAAGTAACATGATTAGGAGGGTTGTTAAATGAAATTACTATCTCGGCTGCTTATTGCTCTACTTGCCTGCCTTATTGCCATTCCTGCGATGGCTACACCAGTTCAAGCTGCTGACATTTCCAGTATGTCGCTACATCCGAGTAGCGGCACAGTTGGAGAGGAAGTGTATATTACAGGCTCATGTGAGAGCAGTGATGATTATTGGGTATACTACCAGCTGAATACCAACGAATGGGTAGAAGTGCTGGAGGATAATGACTTTGACTTTGACTCGAATGGGGAGGACTATGAATACAGCACCAAGGATGAGAAATTCCTCATCCCCGAGAGCTGCAGTGGAAAACACGCAATCACGATTTGCGATAAAGACCTGGGGAGTTCAGTGGATGATGATGATGAAGTTGAAGACGATGAAAAATATTCAAAAGACTTCACTGTAAAGCCAAAAGTAGAAATAATAGAGATAGCAGGCGACGAAATAGATGACCCCGATGATGCCAGAGGAGCAACGGGAATCGAAGTCACGGTGAAAGGCACCGGGTTCGGTGAGGATGAAGAGGATATCGATATATTGTTCGAGGGCGAAGTAGTATCAGATGAACAATTTGAAGCAGATGAATATGGCACATGGGAAGGAACCTTTGAGGTGCCCACTGCTACCAAGGGCGACCATGATGTTTCAGCCGAGGGTCATGATACCGATGAGGATGATGTCGAGGAAGCTACCTTTGAGGTAATGCCTGGTATAAGCGTGGATCCGAAAAGTGGCTCACATGGTGAGACTGTAACTGTAACAGGCAACGGATTTGGAGAGGACGAAAGAAATATTAAAATACTGTTTGATGATGACACGATAGCCAGTGGCATCGAGGCTGATGAGGATGGCTGCTGGGAGGAGACTTTTGATGTGCCTCAATTTGCCAAAGGCAAATATGATATAACGGCCGAGGGTAGTTATACTGATAAAGACGACATTGACGAAGTGGAATTTGAGATAGTGCCCGGATTAACATTGTCTCCTGTCCAAGGGAATGTGGGGACAACCTTATCCGTCAGCGGTAGTGGCTTCCCCAAGAACACGTCAGTAGTTATTACCTATGATGGAGTGACCAAGGGTAGCAGCACTACCCAGAGCAACGGCAGCTTTTCAGGCGTGAGCTTTGAGGCTACACATATTCAGACAACACACACTACAAAACATCCAGTGGTAGCTACTGGTGGTTCTACTACGCTTACCATCAACTTCACCATGGAATCAGTTGCACCACCTGCCCCTACTCTCACATCTCCAACCGCTGAGGAAAGGGTCGGCTCCGTAATAGGCAGTAAATTTACTCCTGCATTCGAATGGCAAACCGTAGTGGACGACAGTGGAATCAACTATTATAGCTTGCAAATAGCCAGCAATGTAGATTTTACTACGGAAGCTATACTATTTTCGCGGAATTTAACAGTGGCAGAGTTGGCTGCCGGCACAGGATCAAATACAATTAGTTATGCCCTTCCCAAAGATAGCGCTTTACTTTACGGCACCTACTATTGGAGAGTAAAAGCAATTGACAATGCTCAGAATGAATCCGCATGGAGTGTTGCTCATTCCTTCAAGACCGGGCTTTTGCCCTTCTGGGCGCTTATATCTATTGCTTCTCTAATAGCAGTGCTCATTGGCGCTCTAGTTTATCTCCTCATCAAGAGGGGAGGGTCTTATGATTAAATTAAAGATCGCATAAACTATAATTTATGTGACTTTTATACGTGGCGCACATTACTTTATGTAAAGTAATTTAAACGAGGAGGATTAAAATGAAATTAACAGTTATTGGATTAGGACAATGTGGTTGCCGCATTGCTGACCAGTTTGCCAGGCTTAATTCCAAGGCACAAGTTGAGCGCAGGGCAACCATAGCGCCAGACATAGTCGCTGTGAACAGCGACCAGGCAGATTTAACTGGATTGAGATTTATTAAGAAAGACTATATGCATAGTATACTCATCGGTTTACGCCAGACATTGGGGCATGGCGTGGGCAAGATAAATGAAATAGGCGCCCAATTAGCCAGAGAAGATGGGGATAAGGTGATGGATGCTATAAAGGCAGAGCCAACGTTTTATGAAACACATGCTTTTCTGCTCATTGGTGGTGCTGCTGGTGGCACTGGCTCAGGCGCATTACCTGTGATTGCTCAGATGATTAAGGAGAGGTATCTCAATAAACCGATTTATGCCCTTGTTGTATTACCATTTGAACATGAAATTAGCAGTGAGACCAGAAGCGTATACAACACAGCCACCTGTCTCAAATCCATATATGATGTAGCCGATGCCGTTTTCCTGGCTGATAACCAGAGGTATGTTAGAAAAGATGCCAGTCTGGCTAATAACATAGAAAAAATAAACCGTCATATTGCAGAACCCTTCTATGACTTGATGTGCGCTGGCGAAATAACTAAGCGCAAATTCGTGGGCTCCAGAACTGTAGATGCAGGAGACATTATTGCCACACTGGAAGGCTGGACAGCTATTGGAATTGGTAGAACTCCGCTGCCGTCATTTCGTTTCCCATGGGAAATAAAGAAGAAAAGCTTCCACGAGAAAGCTATGGAAAGCTTTCGAGGCTCTCAGGCCCTGGATGCTACACTATCTGACCTCTCTATTGGCTGCGACCCTAATGATGCTGCCAGAATTACATATATTATATCTGGACCAGCCAAGGAAATGAACATGGATATGGTCAAAGGCGTTAGCGAGTATCTCAAAGAGATATCGCCCACTGCTTTAATCAGAGGCGGTGACTTCCCTGGTGAAAAACACTTTATCGATATCACATTGATATTATCTCAGCTCTCTTCCGTGCCTAAAATAAAGGACCTTTATGAGAAAGCTGTCAAATATGGACAGGAGCATAAAGGTCAAATAGAGGAAAGTCACAAAAAAATTCAATCCATGGCTGATGTAGGCAAGGAATTGCCCACATTGTAATAAGCAGGTTGCTTATTTCTGTGACAGGAGAGCTTGATCTATGGACAGCGAAATTGCACAAAGGCAAGAGAAAGCTCAAAAGCTGATAAGAGACAGTGGCTACGGGGCATTGGTATTGTCTGTTGCGGAAAACATACAGTACCTTACAGGTGTGACAGAGCCCAGTGTACATGCATGCAGTGTCGTTATAGCCACCCAGCAAAGTCAACCAGTGTTAGCAGTGATGTGGCTTGATAAAGAGTTTGCCCAAAAACAGGCAAAAGACATTGATATCAAAACATACACTCCTTACACTCAAGGCACAATAATAATAGAAACACTCAAGCATCTCGGTGTCACGAAGGGGAAAATTGGCATGGATGATACTTCCCTTGAAGTGCTAGGGAACTCTTTGAGACGAGCGTTATCAAACATTGAACTTGTAAATGCTACTGAGGAAGCAGAGGGGTTGAGATCGGTGAAAACTGAGGAGGAAATCAGTTTCATCCAGAAAGCCTGTGCAATTGCAGATGAGGGGATGAAGATTGCTCTAGAGTCTCTGAAACCAGGGGTGACAGAAATTCAAGTCGCTTCCTTGGCAGAACACCATATGATAACACTGGGCTCCGACAGGTTGAAGCACCCCACTATTCTAGGCTCTGGACCTCGAGCTAAGCTTCCCCATGCCTGGGCAACTCAGAAACAAATAGAAAACGGGGAAGTGGTCGCGATAGATTTGGGGGCAGTCTATAATGGCTACTGCTCAGATATAGCTCGGACCGCCGTTGTTGGTAAGCCAACCGCAGAGCTAAAAGATGCCTTTAACGCCTTCCGCATTGCACAGGACACAGTTTTGCAGCAACTCCGCCCTGGCGTAGCCATCGGAGAAATTCAAATTGCAGCCGAAGAGGCTACAAAAGCTACCGGGTATCGACTGCTAGCTCATGTGGGGCATAATGTTGGCCTACAAGTCGAAGAGCATCCTTTCCTGGAATCATCCACCGCAGCAGACCCAGATTCGAAAATTGAGAAAAATATGGTCGTGGCTTTCTTCCAGGGTTCTATACAGGCGAAACAAAACCTCGGTATTAGGCTGGAGGATACCGCAGTCATAACAGAATCCGGGGCAAAAATGCTAACTACCTATCCCAGGAACCTATTCTTCCAGTGATAAGACTTTTCACCAGCAGCCACCATGTCCAGTAGATACGTGCATACGGCAATAGCACCTCAGTGGCTGTTTCTAATTCCAGTTTCTCCTCTCTCAATAATATGCTAATGACTCCACAGCCTCTAGAATTTTCAGGTCAAAGAAAGATTTTCAGAATGTAAGCAATGATCCAACCCAGAATGCCGCATGCGGGAAAAGTAAAAATCCAGGTCAACACGATATCTCTGGCTATCCCCCACCGTACTGCAGAAAGACGCCTCGTGGCCCCCACCCCCATAATGGCAGAACTCACACAATGCGTGGTGCTTACTGGAATGCCATAATGCGAAGCAAGCTCAATGACAGTAGACGCCGATGCCGTTGCTGTAAATCCCTGGACAGGACGTAAGGTAGTCATCTTTAACCCTAATGTTTTGATGACTCGCCATCCACCAATAGCAGTGCCAAAGCTAATTGAAGCCGCAGAAACAACTATGACCCACCACGTATTAGAATCTAACAATGAGAGGTGCTGCCATAAACTACTATCATAATAAGGAGAAGTTACCAGCGCCATCATAATCAAGCCAATAGGCATTTGCCCATCGTTCTTACCATGGCTATAGGCCAGGAAGGCCGACGAAAGTATATGTAACTTACTAAAAATACTTCGTATCTTTGACGGTCTGGTTTTTTGGAAGAGCCATAATATGGCTAACATTGCCAAAAAACCGCCTCCAAAACCCAGAAGGGGGGCAAAACCGACTGCCGAAAATACTCTTGCAAGAGTTCTCCAAATGATGATTTTCGTGCTCATCATAGCCATGCCAGCTCCCACCAACCCCGCTACTAATCCGTGGGTCAAACTAATAGGCATGCCATAATGTGTAGTAACAACAGCCCAGATGATAATCGCCATAACGCCAGAAAGAACAATGCCCATAGTCAAAAATTCAGGGTCAATAATCCCCTTGCCGATAGTTATCGCCACCGCATTACCCGTGGCTGCTCCAGCGAATTCAAAAAAGGCTGCCATGATTATGGCAGCACGAGGAGAAAGGGTGCGGGTGCCGATTACCGTAGCAACAGAATTGGCAGCGTCATTAAAACCATTGGCTATGCCAAAGCCAACAGCTGCTGTAATTATTAAAATTAACAGTATTTGAGGGTTAGGCATACTTCAATACTATACCTTCGAGCACATTGGCCACATCTTCTCCCCTATCAGTAGCATCCTCCAAATGTTGATATATCTCACGCCATTTAATTATCCTGCACGCATCAGTGCCATTTTTGAACAGTTCAGTTTGGGCACTATGATGTATATCATCGGCTTCGTTTTCCAGGCTGTTAATTTCCACACACTGCTCTAGAATTTGCGGGAATTGGTTATGGTGTCGCAAACAAGGCATCACTTCGTTTAGTTTATCAGCGACTCTGGATATGATCATGGTTAGTTCTTGCGCCCTTGCAGTGGGTTTGGTAACCCCATAAAGGAAAGCAGTTCTGCCTGCAGCCTCGATAAAATCCATCATATCGTCCAGGCTGTGGGCAAGGGAAGCGATATCTTCTCTATCGATAGGAGTCACAAAGGTGCGATGCAGTCGCTGCATTATCTCATGCGTTATAACATCACCATGGCTTTCCATATCTTTGAGTCCTTTTGCTTTCATTTCAACATCTGTATAATTTTCGAATAGGTCAACAAGTTTTCCTGCAGCAAGAACCAGGTTAGCAGTATCCTGTTCAAACAAGTCATAAAATTTAGTATCTCTAGGTGTCAATAAAAATTTAGGCAAGGCACACCTCCTTTCCCTCAGCGCCAAGGATATCAGTAAACACAGATGGTCTCCTACTTTTATGCAATGTTATATCATAACATAGGTTTCCCCCACCAAGCTTTCAACCTGGCATCAATTTCCACTTCATAACCCTGGTCACCGGGAATGTAATAGCGCTTGCCTTTAAGAGAGTGCGGCAAATTCTGTTGCTTTACAAAATGTCCAGGGTAATCATGGGCATATTTATAGCCCTGTCCATATCCAATCTGACGCATCAAAGATGTCGTAGGGTTACGTAACCAAAGTGGCACCGGTTCATTGCGGCTGTGCTCTAAATCCTGTTGCACTCGAGAATAAGCCTGATATAAAGAGTTGCTTTTAGGAGCCGAGGCCAGAAATACCACTGCCTCAGCCAGAGCCAGATTGGCCTCGGGCATACCAACAAAATGAACTGCTTGCTGAGCAGCTACGGCTAACACCAGAGCTTGTGGGTCAGCCATACCTACATCTTCACAAGCGAAACGCACTAAACGACGAGCAATATAAAGAGGGTCCTCTCCACTTTCAACCATACGACCCAACCAATATAAGGCGGCATCAGGGTCAGAACCACGCAGAGACTTATGCAGGGCAGACATAATCTCATAGTGCTGATCACCACTCTTGTCATAAGGTAATGCCCGATGTTGTAATGCATCCTCAACGTCTGGCAATTTTATTCGGCGATTACCATCATTATCAGGCAAAGTAACAGACACCGCCATCTCCAAAACATTAAGAGCTACCCGAGCATCGCCATTGGACATGGTCACCAGGTGATTAAAAGCTTCCTCATCCATAGTTACTTTCAACGCTCCCAGCCCCTGTTCACTATTTTTTAGAGCTCGCTCTACAATGAATCGAACCTGTTTATTTGTAAGCAAGTTTAATTGAAAAACCCGACACCGCGAAAGTAAAGGTGATACAACTTCAAAAGAAGGATTTTCTGTAGTAGCCCCAATAAGAATCACCGTGCCATTTTCTACAAATGGAAGCACAGCATCTTGCTGTGCCTTATTAAAGCGATGAATTTCATCTATAAAAAAAATTGTTCGCTGTCCTGATAATTTTAATCTCTGCTCAGCTTCCCTGGTGATACGACGCAGATCAGCCACCCCAGCGCTAACAGCAGTCAAAGAGCTGAAATGCGATTTAGTATTCCGCGCTATAATACAAGCTAAACTTGTTTTACCACTCCCTGGGGGGCCCCAGAGAATCATTGATGGCAGGCAATTTGTTTCAATGCATCTTCTGAGCACCTTGCCTTTACCCAACAAGTGTTCCTGTCCCACAAAATCAGCGAAGCTCTGCGGGCGCATTTTTGCCGCCAAAGGCATAGCATCAGCCGAGTTCTCCTTTTGCTGCAAGTTGAAAAGAGGCATCTCCAAACCCATTATTTAAATCTCTTCACCTGGAAACGGTAAAGCTTAACAGCATCAGCAGGTGATATTCCTGCCTTGAGTCGGCATATTTCGATCTGCCGCTCAACTGTGTCTATACCCTCCAGGTCGGGCAGTAAAAGACCCTTCCTGGAACCACTCTCCACAATCAATCCATATTCTTTAGGGTCAAGCTGATTCGCATCTTCAACTGGCTCTGGTTTAGTAAGAATATCCACGCTATACTCCAGTTCAGCTAACTCAGCTGCAACAATTGAGGGGAAACGAGGGTCTCTAGTAGCTGAACTAATAGCATTAGCTATAATTTCCTCAGCCACGTTATCCTTAGCTGGCTCAAAGGTGCCGATGCAGCCTCTTAGCACTCCATATTTGTGAATAGAAACAAAAACGCCAGCTCGTTTCTTCATTTCTGGGCTAAGCTCTTTCGGCTGAAGTATTGTGCTATCCCGAAGATAATTCTCTACCGTTTCCTTGGCTAATTTCACTATAGGGTTAAGTTCCTCTTTCATAAATACCTCCTCATAATTATACTATTCCGGCGTTAGTTCATTATAACTTTGTCTCTGAGCTTCTATTTAACTCTCTCCTTTTTTCTCCATCCCCCAATGGGACAAAATTAAACCGCATTTCACTTTCATCTTGATTTTGTCCTGAAATTAAGTTCGCTTCCACAAAATTTACATCTGGACTTATCCAGCCCCAATACTTCAGCACTATAGCCAATTCGTCGAACAATTAACTTACCACAAGAATAACAAACAGTATTTTCGTATTCGTGCCCTGAGACATTACCCAGATAGACAAACTTTAGCCCCGTTTTTTTGCCAATCTGGTAAGCCTTTTCCAATGTAGATATTGGCGTAGGCATCAGGTGATTTAAATTACGCATAGGGTAAAAACGAGTTACATGCCAGGGAGTAAGTTCGCCCAGGTTATCCCGAATCCAGGCAGCAATACCGCTGAGTTGCTCCTCATCATCATTCATAGTAGGAACAATATTAGTTACCACCTCAACATGCATATCCCATTTGTCTTTAGCTCGTTTAGCCATATCCAGAATGCCACGCCAGTGAGGGATTTTAGTTAATCGACGATAAAAGCCATCGTTAAAGCCTTTAACATCAACTCTCCATGCATCAAGGTAAGGGCCTATAGTATCTAAAGCCTCAGGAGTAATATAGCCATTGGTAACATAAGCAGTATAAAAACCATTTTCCTTAGCCAACCTGGCTGAATCCAGTGTATATTCAAACCATATGGAAGGTTCATTATAAGTCCAGGCAATTCCAACGCAATTATATTTCCTGGCTAATTCTATCTCTTTCTCTGGCAATAGCTGTTGTGAGGTGTCTGGAATATCAACACAGGAAATCTCCCAGTTCTGGCAATCCTGGCAATGGAAATTGCATCCCCATGTACCCAGGGAGAAAGCATTAGTCCCAGGGAAAAAGTGGAATAGAGGTTTCTTCTCAATAGGGTCGACTGCCAATGACGATACTTCAGCATAATTCATGGTATATAAAATGCCATCACGATTAATACGCATGCGACAGACGCCCAATTTTCCCGGATTAATCAGGCAGCGCCACTGGCAAACATTACACCTTACCCTTCCTCCAGACAGTTTTTCATAAAGTATCGCTTCCCTCTCCATTATGAGCTATTATATCATCACTGATAAATGCTTATTATTGGAATAACCGGCAACATCGGTAGCGGCAAAAGCACAGTTTGCCAAATTCTGGCTAAACTCGGTGTTCCTACTATTGATGCCGATAAATTAGCACATGAGGTTTACAAACCGTATAGCCAAATCTGGCAGGAATTAATCAACGTCTTTGGTAAAAATATTATGAAGGTGAACGGAGAAATCGACCGCCAAAAATTAGGGCAACTAGTCTTTTCCAGTCCTCATGCTCTAGCTCAACTAAACCGAATAGTGCACCCCCGCATATATTGTATGGTTCAAGAGAGAATCGAAAATTACAGCCGCCAGGGAGTTGAAGCTGTCACAGTAGAAGCTGCTCTACTCATCGAAGCGGGCTGGACAAAACTGGTAGATAGGGTATGGGTAGTAATAACCTCCGATAACACAGTACATCAAAGGCTCACCCAACACAAAGAAATAAGCACAGTGCAGATATTGTCCAGGCTCAGGTCACAGATGCCAGCAAGTGAAAAGATGAAATACGCCGACGAGATAATTTACAATGATGGCGATATAACTCAGCTCGAAACCAGGGTAACTGAACTCTGGCACACATTCAGCACGACGTAAATGTGTAGCGAAATTAGTACTGTTTTATCCAAACTTTGCTCAAATCGGCAATACCTAGCGGGTTAAATTCGTAATCCTGAACATAGGGTTTAACCAATGTATAGTTAATGCCAAACCATAACGGTAAGCAAGGAGCTGCCTCTATCACCTCCTGTTCAGCTTGCTGATACATGCTCAAGCGAATAGAGTTATCCTGTTCAATGGCAGCTTGAGTAAGCAACTTATCCAGCTCAGGATTGCTATAGCCAAAAATATTATTCTCGCTTCCAGTGTAAAACAGGTTATCCAAAAAATTATGTGGGTCGGGATAATCAGCCACCCAACCAAGCATAAACATCTCATCTCTCTCCTGCTTTATGTAATAAAGGTAATTCTCTGGCTCCAGTTGCCTTACCATTACTTCAACCCCAATATCCTGCTGCCACCCCTGGACAATAGCGCCCAGAGAATCTGGAATATCATTACCATAACCTGAAACGGTGATGGTAATGGGCGGTAGATTCGAAGCGCTACCATATTTCGAAGCAGCAATAAATTCCGTTGCCTTTGCTACGTTGTAGTTAAGGCCTTCAAAATTTTCACTATAACCTGGCATGCCAGGTGGCAAAATGCCCTTAGCTTCAGTTACCATATCCCTTAATATCAACCTAACAATGCGTCCCTTATCCACAGCACTGCAAAAAGCACGGCGAATATTAATATCATCGAAAGGAGCCCTGGTGATATCAAAGCCTATATAATAAAGGCTAAGCTCAGGCGTTATATCTAATTCCTGGTAAAATGGTTCACTTTTATCTCTAACCTGGTCGATGTAATACATGGAAACAGAAGTGATATCAATTTCGTCCTTCTCATACATAGTCATAGGCATACCCGACAGGAAATGAAAAATAACCTGTTTCACTCCGGCTGGTTGGCCGTAATAAAGCTCATTTCGTCGCAAAATCAATTGCTGTTCCGGCTTCCATTCCTCCAGCTTGAAAGGGCCAGTCCCATCTGGCTGACGCCACCAATTTTCCCCAGTTTCCACGTTAACTCTATCAACAACAAATGCAGTAGGATATGTCAACTTGCACAGGAAATAAGCTTTAGGAGCATCACTGGTTACCTCAAGGGTATAATCATCAAGGACTTTTACTCCTGAGATTTCTCCAACCTCGCCAGTTAGCATATCACTGGCGCCCACAATATCACCCAGATAAGTAGCTGCTGTTTGAGAGTCGGTAGCCGGGTCACAAGCACGTTCCCAGGAATATTTAAAATCGGTAGCCTTTACCTCTCTGCCACTATGAAACTTTACTTCGTGGCGAAGATAGAAAGTGTATGTTTTACCATCCTCGCTTCTCTCCCACCTCTCTGCGATATCAGGCACCACATTTAGATTCTCATCAAGACGAACCAGGCCGCTAAAGATTTGCATGATATAGGCATGTGACGTCATTTCGCTGGAAATCGCTGGGTCAAGCGTTACAGGGCTACTGCCGCAAAGATCAAGGACATCATGGTTGAGTGATAATCCTTCAGGTTGACAACCGAGTGAAGGCAACAGCAATAGGACACACATAATGAGAGGTACCAGAATAGATTGCCAGATTTTTTTCATCATTTTGCTCTTCACCTATTAAGATGCCTGTTGAAACCAGTAACGGGGTTAATTGACGACACGGCAACTGTGCCAGGGTGTAACAATACTGTTTCCGCTGGAACCGCTGGAGTCACTAATGTTTCTCGCCAGCATACATCAAGCCCATCCACATCAAAACCGTAAATTTCAGTCAAAGCTTCATCATAAGTGCTGCCATATTTAAGTATCGTTAGTAAGTTGAGCATTTTTTGCTGGCCATAATTATGCAAGAGATATTCCACCAGGCTATAACTCTCAGCATACGAAAGGCAGGCTTTATCAGTCTCGGCAGAAAATAAACTGCACAAACTACGCACCGAAATCAATTCGCCCTCTGAGATAGCACTATTTAGCCGCGTGCGGAAATAAGAACCCAGTTCACCCTGGTTATACATAGCCAATCCTTCATCAAGCCACGTAGGAAGCCTGCCATAAGGGCTGAAGGTCGTTTGGTGAACAACCAGGTGAGTCAATTCATGAACTAGAGCCTCCTTGCCCCAATCAATGTTATCAGGTGAAATGCCAATGGCAATTATACTAAATTCAGTAAAGGCAACACCGCCTGTCCATTCCTGAGGAAAAATCATGGCTTCCTGTAAATCCATGGCTGAGGCATAAACATATATCTTGATAGGTTTTTGTGGATAGGTGCCAAGATCTCGAGTTAATCTGTCAAGCCCCTGCTGACAGGCATCCATTAACTCCAAGGCAAAGGAGTCATCTCCTTTATACCAGAAAAGTGTTAGCTCATTATTTTCACCCTCAAGAGCCTGCGATTCATCAGGGAATTTACTACTGGTCAAACTTTGCCATTGATAACGATCATCATCAAAGTGAATTACAGCAGGCAAAGTTTCAATTTCG
Organism: uncultured Dehalococcoidales bacterium; assembly: GCA_964509565.1. Classification (GTDB taxonomy): domain Bacteria; phylum Chloroflexota; class Dehalococcoidia; order GIF9; family AB-539-J10; genus JAGMDB01. Next base: position 39,908 of record CAZDXE010000001.1, read on the forward strand.
TTTCCAATAGCATCCCTGATTGTCCACCAGTATGTTACAGTAGCCCCGGAAGGTAAGCTTGATTTCCTCATATCCCATGTCCAGCTAGTCTTTATTTTGCTTGCTGGAGTAAAATCAGGCCAACCCTCACTGATAACTCGTGCGTAGTTCATTTTATCCACATAATACTTGAGACGAGCATCGACAATATCAGCCTCACTCTCAGCTTCGATGTTGAAGACAAGCGCAACGGGAAAACGCAGCTCCACATCACTATCTAAAACCACAATACCGCTATCAGCCTTAACAAAAGAAGATGTGCATATTGAAAAGAGTGCTAAAGCCATCAGGATGATTCGTTTAATCATTTCTCTTCGCCTACTTTGGAACGGAGATAAGCAGCGATAAACTTATCCAAATCACCATCCAATACAGCTTCAGCATTACCGGTTTCGCAACCAGTGCGATGATCCTTCACCATCTTATATGGATGAATGACATAGCTTCTAATTTGATTTCCCCACTCAACTTTGACCTGTTCACCCTTGAGCCTGGCTTTTTCCTTTTTCTTATTCTCACGCTCTAACTCAAGAAGACGCGTATAAAGTATTTTTAAAGCAGCTTCTTTGTTCTGGTGCTGTGATCTCTCACCCTGGCAGGAAGATGTTAACCCTGTAGGCAAGTGAGTTATCCTAACAGCGCTGCTTGTTTTCTGCATATGTTGCCCTCCAGGGCCGCTGGATCTGAAAGTATCTATTCTTAAATCCTCCTGGTTGATTTGAATATCCAATTCCTTGTCTGCTTCGGGAAGAACCTCCACCATGGCAAAAGAGGTATGTCTGGCATGGTCGGCATCAAAAGGGGAAAGACGAACCAATCTATGGACACCATGCTCACATTTAAGATAGCCATAAGCGTAATCTCCTTTAATTTCTATAATGGCACTTTTGATGCCCGCTTCCTCGCCAGGAGAGACATCCAGAATTTCGCTGTGGTAGTTACGTCTCTCTACCCATCGCAAATACATCCTGAACAACATACTGGTCCAATCCTGAGATTCTGTGCCTCCCGCGCCAGCATGAAAAGCTACTATGGCATTCCTGGTATCATACTCGCCGCTAAGAACTAATTGATTCTCTAATCGTTCGAACTGAGCGGTTATTTGCTGCAGTTCTTGCTGCACCTCCTTCTCAAGAGAATGATCGTCTTCCTCAATAGCCAGATCAACCATCTCACAAAGATCAGTGACCTGTTTTTCTATCTCGCACCAGCTAGAAACTAGACTCTGTTCCACTCTGAGGTGACGCATAGTAGCTTGAGCTTTGACTGGGTCATGCCAAAAATTAGGGCCAGCTGATTCTGTCTCTATCCTGGCAATCTCCTTTTCTTTTCCTGAAATGTCAAAGATGCACCATTATATCTGAAATCTGGTGACGTAGCGTTTCCAGCCGTTCTTTTTCTTCCTGCATTTGTGCTCCTTTTACTAATTAAAATAGTTTTCCTGCTACTTCGGTTCAGAGGATAATTTGCCGGCGGCGGCAAGGTGAGCCAGACGAGTAGGTTCAGGAAGGCGATACCCACGACAGCACTTCATCACCCAATTTAGAGCCATTGTAAGGTTAACTTTATGGCCTACAGAGACATAAATTGGCTTTACTTTGACCTTAGTTCTCAATGCCGCTCCAACAATTTCTCCACTGTTAATCAATCCAGCAAAAGAGCCAGCTTCCTCCCCTACAAGCTCATGCTTGCCACACAGAATAGATTTAGCACAACCTATAGTAGGTATGTCAAGGAAAAGCCCTAAATGCGAAGCAAGCCCTAACTTCCTGGGATGTGCAATACCTTGGCCATCAACCAGAACAATGTCAGGAGTATTATACAGCATTTCACAAACAGCCAATATTACGGGGCACTCTCGAAAAGATAGTAGTCCTGGTATATAAGGCAAAGTAACCTTGCTTTTGGTCACTTTAACTTCCACTATGTTAAGTTCGGGGTACCCAAGTACTACCACTGCCCCTCGGGCCATGCCATGAGAATCTGGAGAAGATATATCCACGCCGGCAACAAGTTGTGGATTAATATCCTTATCAGTAATCACTACCTTACTTGCCAGCTTTAATTGTATTTCCCTGGCTTTGGCAAGGCTTACATCCCACCTGTGTAGATTGTTTATTTTCACACCAACTTGAATTATAAGATAGTTTCCCCTGAAAACAAATACTCCAGCGTTCCGATTTGCCAATACTATTTTACCCATAAAGTATATTTCGCTATACTATCCACATAGAGGATAAGAAATTTTTAAAGCAAGGAGGAGAGAAGACAGATGAATTTTGCTGAGCTAAGTTTCAAGGAAGCCCCTAAAATCGTTACACAGATACCAGGTCCAAAGACAAAATCCTTGATGGAAAAGGTCATGTCGTTTGACAGCAACTATGTATCATATCCCAGGACACTGCCTATAGCCATAGAAGAAGGCAAGGGAGCAACAATTAAAGATGTGGATGGCAACATATACATTGACCTTTTTGCAGGCATAGGAGTACTGAATTTTGGCTATTCAAATCCTTACATACTGAAATATGTCAGACAGCAGGAAGACAAATTAATTCATTGCCTTGATTTCCCTACGCCAACAAGACTTGAGTTTCTTCAAAAGTTAAGCGAGACTGCGCCGCTAGGCCTGAAAAATAATTGTAAAATTTTCCTTTGCGCCCCAACTGGTTCAGAGGCGGTAACAGCAGCAATCAGATTGGCTAAACTGCAAACAAAACGCAACACCATACTATCATTTTGGGGAAGTTATCACGGTGCGAATGGCGAATCTTTCGCTGCAAGTTCGTGGACGGGTGGTTACAAAAGCCAGCACCTCCCAATGCTTCCAGACACACATTTTGTCCCCTTCCCTTATTGTTACAGGTGCCCATTCGGGAAAAATTACCCTGGTTGTAATTTAGAGTGTTTCGAATTTCTCAAAAAGGTGTTGAAAAACGGCTTTTCAGGTGTTTGTAAACCCGCTGCTGTAATTTTAGAATCAGTTCAAGGTGAAGGTGGAATTCATATTCCACCCCGTGAATATGTGCAGGAACTCAGGAGAATTACTGAAGAGGAAGGCATCCTCTTAATATTTGATGAAGTCCAGTGTGGAATGTGTAGAACAGGCAAAATGTGGGCTTGTGAATACTATGGGGTAACTCCAGATATTATGACTTCAGCAAAATCACTTGGTGGCATAGGGCTTCCCTTAGCGGCAGTTTTCTATAAAAAAGAGCTGGATAATTGGCCACCCGGAACCAGCATAGGGACCTTTAGAGGAAATGCGCTGGGAGTAGCTGCCGGGCTAGGAGCTTTAGATTTCATTAGAGAAACAGATTTATTGAGCCATGTTGAAACAATCAGCAAGATATTAAACAACGGATTGAACAAACTGAAAGATAAATATGAGGTAATAGGCGAAGTGCGGCAGCAAGGATTAATGGCTGCAATTGAATTTGTCAAAGATAGAAAAACCAAGGAGCCATGGAAGGAATTTCTTGATGCTGTGTTGATAGAATGCCTTAGGCGAGGCTTATTCCCATGGAAGGCAGGCTACTATTTTAATGTTCTTCGTTTACTGCCTCCACTTGTTATTACTGAAGAATTAATGAATAAATCAATTACAATTCTTGGAGAAGTAATTGACGATATAATAAAAAAGGAGGAACTATAGAAATGATCAAAGGAGCAAAAGTAGGAGAGAAAAGACCTGTACCTGGAGAAAAAGGGAAGCAATTACTTAAATTGAGGAATGAATATGTTCCTCGCGGTGGGTTCCACACAGCACCCATTTTTATTGCCAAGGGCAAAGGTGCCATAACTGAAGATGTTGATGGGAATGAGTATATCGACTTCTGTGGTGGCATTGCTTGTCTCAATACAGGACATTGCCATGAGAAAGTCGTCGCAGCAGTAAAGGACCAAGTAGATAAATTCATGCACGTCTCCTTCAATGTGTTCATGTACGAATCATTTGTTCAACTAGCGAAGGAAATTTGTGAAAGCACACCGGGCAATTTCCCCAAAAAAGCATACTTTTTCAATAATGGAGCTGAGGCTGTTGAAAACGCAGTTAAAATAGCCAGAAGATATACTGGTAGATACAACATACTTGCATTCGAACACGCATTTCATGGAAGAACTCTACTCACCATGGGGTTGACCAGCAAGGTAAAGTACTACAAGTATGGTTTCGGTATAACCGACATAGGAATTATGCGAGTTCCTTATGCTTATTGCTACAGGTGCCCACATAAATTAAGCTATCCTACATGTGGAATGCATTGCCTCAACAGAATCGAGGATATGTTCAAAACCTATTCTCCAGCTGACAGCATTGCGGCAATACTCGTAGAACCAGTTTTAGGCGAGGGAGGATATGTTATTCCACCAAAAGAATTTATCAAAGGGCTAAGAGATCTGTGTAACAAATATGACATCCTCTTCATAGCCGATGAAATACAAGCTGGCATGGGGCGCACAGGGAAAATGTGGTCAATAGAACATTTCGATGTTGTCCCTGACCTGATGACAATAGGTAAAAGTCTATCAGGTGGAATGGTCTTAACAGGCACCGTAGGACGGGCAGACGTAATGGATTCAGTTGAAACAGGAGGAATAGGTGGAACATTCTCAGGTCATCCGCCTGCGTGTGTGGCTGCGCTAGAAGTGCTGAAAGTGTTTAAGGAAGAGAAGCTCGTGGACAGATCCGCCATGCTGGGTAAACTTACCAAAGGTAGATTGGAGGAAATGAAGAATAAATATAGCATAATAGGCAACGTTAATGGTATCGGAAGCATGCTGGGGCTTGAATTAGTCAAAGATCGAAAAACAAAACAACCTGCAGCAGCCGAAACTAAAGAGATAATGAAAAACTGTCACGAGCACGGCTTAATGATTATGAACTGTGGTACGCTTGGTAATGTTCTTCGTTTCATTTACCCATTGGTAATCAAAGAGGAAGAATTGATGAAGGGATTAGATATATTAGAAAATGCCATAAAGGAGACAAGTAAATCCATATAAAATAAACCGGGGATTTAAGGATCAAATTAGCTAAAGGCAATCACGGACTTGAGCTCAGTAAAGAAAACAGGGAGCCATAATTATTTCGAGGATTGCCTTTAGCTATGAAGTTGATTTCAATAAAAGAGGAGGTAAGATGGACGGATTCTACAACAAAATTTTGCGCATTAATGTTAGCAAGAAATCATTTGAACAGGAACCGGTCAGCGATGAAATCTACCAAACATTATTAGGAGGCAAAGGCCTTGCCACACATCTGCTGGTGAACAACACAAAAGCAGGAGTTGACCCTTTATCAGAAGGCAACGTGCTCATTTTCGCTACAGGGCCTGTTACAGACACGGCAGTTTGGGGCTCTTCCAGATATGGGGTATTCACCAAAGCTCCTTTAACGGGATTATATGCTGAATCTTATTCCGGGGGTAAAGTTGCTGAGCCGCTGAGTAGAACTGGCTATGACGCGATAATGATCGAAGGAGCTTCTAAAAACCCTGTTTATCTTGAGATTTCTGACGGAGATGTAAAATTTCATAATGCATCTCATATCTGGGGAAAGGACACCTACGAAACAGAGGATATTATAAAACAAGAAGTTGGCATAAAAAATGCAGGAGTTGTCGTTATAGGGCCCGCTGGTGAAAATTTGGTGCGATTCGCCTGCATCGAAAATGATTACTGGAGGTCGGCTGGCAGAACAGGAGTTGGAGCAGTAATGGGCTCTAAGAAAATTAAGGGCATCGCCTTCCATGGTAACAAGAAGAGGAAAGTGGCAAACCCCGACTTACTTAAGAAGCTGAGTACGGAACTAAAAGATATAGGCAAAGATAATCCTGGAGCAAAGAACTACAGAAGTTTTGGGACATTACAAATGGTACCTATCATGAACAAAGTTGGGGCATTCCCCACAAAATACTGGCATGCAGGAACTTATGATAAATGGCAAAACTTAACTCAGGATGCCTTACAGAAGAAAGCTAAAGTACGATCACACGCATGCCCAAGATGTTTTATGGGCTGTGGAAGGTTGACTGAGGTGCTTGAAGGCAGGCACAAGGGACTAAAACAGGAATTAGATTATGAAACTGTAGGTGCTTTTGGTGGAGTATGCCTGATAGATGATATCGTGGAAGTTGTGTATCTAAACGATATATGTGACAGATTGGGCATGGATACCATAACTGCAGGCAACCTGGCAGGTTTTACCATAGAAGCTTCTCACTTAAAAGATATCGGAGAGAAAATTGAATATGGAGATGTTGACGCTATTGCTGCTTTGTTAAATAAAATGGCAATGAAAGAAGGTATCGGGGCTATTCTGGCCGAAGGCATAAAACATGCCAGCAAAGAATGGGGCCTCGAGGATTTGGCTATTCATGTCAAAGGAATGGAACCTGCATGCTATGATCCAAGGGTTTTGTATGGAATGGGTTTAGCATTTGCCACTTCGGACAGAGGCGCATGTCATTTAAGAGCAACTTTCTATAAAGCAGAGCTTTCAGGGGCGATATCCCCAACTGCAGTCGAGGGTAAAGCAGAGATGCTTATCGATTTCGAAGATAGGCACAATCTTTTCGACGCCCTGATTTTGTGCAGATTTTTCAGAGACCTGTACCCGTGGGAAAAAATTTCAACAGTCATAAACGCAACTACGGGAATGGAGCTAGATAAGAAGCAACTGCAGAAAGTGGCTTCAGCTATTGCAAATAAGGTTAGGGAGTTTAACCTGCGCGAGGGAATGAATAAAGAGATAGACGAAACACTGCCAAAGAGATTTTTCGAGGAAAAACTTGAGGATAGTGGCAAGGTATTACCCAAAGCTAGTTTTGACAGGATGTTATCTGATTATTATAAACTCAAAGGGTGGTAAGTATACCTTCCCCAAGATACTCATAACTCGGAATACTGTGGCCGGAGAATATGAATCTCCGACCACATGTTAGATCATGCAACTATAAATTTTTACCAATTCCTGGTAAGGAGCATGCCATTCAGGTCAATTGCGGTAAACCTATATTTCAAATTTAGGTCTCTTTCTACTACTAGATTTGCTACCATTTTCTCTTTCCACTGAACTAAAGGTGAATTGACCCGTGGGCAGGTGATCCATGGCTATCGAAGAATCCAGCTAACTCATCCCGTTTAAATTGAGGTAAATCGCATACTCCTGCTATAGTGTGTATCTTCAGTCCTTTTTTCGCTTCCACTATTTTCCCTATGACGTTGGCATTAATCCCAATTTTATGTAGCCCTTCCAACAATCTGGAAGTCTCGGAAGAAGGCAGTGTAATAATCAAGGCTCCCGATGCTAATAAACCAAGAGGGTCAATTTCAAATTTGCCACAGATAGCCTTGCACTCAGCCAAAACAGGTATATTTTCCCCTTCCACCAAAATGCCAACCTGTGCTGCAGTAGCTATTTCCAAAAGCCCTGTAGCTAATCCACCCTCGGTAGGGTCATGCATTGAGTGCACAGTCACCATTGAGCACGCAGTTAGTGCCTCCTTGACCACGCTAATCCCTGGGGAAAAGAGGTAATTTGCCGCACGCTGGACCAAATTTTTATTTAACCCTGCGGAGAGAAGAGCTTTCTCTGCTTCCTGTGCCAGTACAGCCGTCCCCTCGATGGCAATTCCCTTTGTAAGCACAACATCGTCGCCCAACATGGCTCCAGATGTAGTTATTATAGACCCTTCCTCAGCTTCCCCCAGCATACACCCAACCACCACAGGGCGATTGAAATCATAAGTTATCTCAGTATGTCCCCCTACAAGAGTAACCCCCAGAGAATTACAAGCAGAAAGTACCTGGTCGAAAATCTTTTCCGCTTCCTGATGGGTTGATTGTTCAGGAAGGAGAATGGTCGCCAGAAACCAGCGTGGCTTCACTCCCATAGTAGCGATGTCATTGGCATTAACATGAACCACATACCAACCAATAAAATCAGTAGCAAATGTCACCGGGTCCGTTTTAGCCACCAATAATTTGTGACCGCATTTTATCACCGCCGCGTCTTCGCCAATACGAGGACCGAGAATGACCTGCTCATCCTCTATCTTAATTTTATCCAGAAAATTTCTAAGTAAGTCTGATGGGAGTTTACCGACATTCAAAGAATCCATTTTAAAATTTTGATTATAGTTGCATATCTCGAAGGTGGGGTAACAACCCACCTCTTATTTTGCCCGATACTTATCTATGCCCTCTTCATTTAACTCGACATCGCCAATGCCCATTTCAAGAGCCTTTAAGTTCAATTTCATCTTTCCGTGCGGAAAGATATTCCACATTTCATTCTCAACATCCGCCCTTTCCAGAACAAGTTGGCCTGAACCAATGAGAGCTCCTACCATAATAATATTCACAACTATGGGAGCGCCCAGTTTCGATGCTATACTTGTAGCATCTACAAGCCAGACTAACTTAGAAAGCTTTACAATTGCTTCCTTAAGTTCATCACAACCAGGGTATTCCTCTTTTTCTGAAAGTGCTCCTATTGTCAAGATAGGATGTGTATTGGTTACACACACTACTCCTGGGTTTCCATATCGCTGTAGCATCCTTAAAGTCTCCAGAGGTTCAAGTCCGAGAATAAGATGAGCTTTACCTTGTGGAATTAGCGGCCCATAATGCCCTTTAGTAAATATCCTGAGGGTACTAAAAACGGCGCCGCCCCTCTGGCTAGCCCCAAATGTTTCTCCTATAGTGACATGATAGCCCTTCTTCATCAACGCATTACCTATTAAGCCTGAGATTAAGATGTTCCCTTGACCCCCAACTCCACAAATAATCAGGTTTAATGGGTCACAAGAAATAGCCATTATTTTATATTCTCCTTAACGATAGCTTTATATGGGCATATATCAACACAGACTCCACACCCAGTACAAACTTCCTCCAGCACTTGTGCCTTATCAACCTCCTTATCATGGAATAAAGCAGGACACTGAAACTCCCTGTAGCAAAACCCGCACTTTCCCCCCCCACATTTTTCTGGATCAACCCAAACTCTATACGGGCGGGCCCGCTCCTCTTTCATTCGAACCAATTCACACTTTCTACGTAAAATCAGGACCTTAGGCCCATTCTCATCTTTCAGCAACTCACAGAGAGTGATTGTGGTCCCCTTTATATCAAAAGGGTCTCTCACTTGTACTTTGCACCCTATAGCACGACAAAGGCTCTCAATAGACACTACGGGGGCTGGGTCCTGAGTGGCAGTTCTACCTGTCCCTGGGTGAGGTTGGAAACCAGTCATTCCCGTAGCACCATTATCTAGCACTAACAGCGTCATGCTCGACTTGTTATAAACAGCGTTAATTAACGCTGGGATTGATGCGTGAAAAAATGTTGAGTCGCCGCATATCCCAATAGACGGCTGTTCCGACCCTAAAGAGGCAAGCTGGCCAAAACCACAGGCCGACCCTGCTCCTGAGCCCATGCAATGCACTATATTGCTCTGGTGAGGGCCATAGGGAAATACGTCCAGTGTGTAACAACCAATATCACCAACCACCACCACCTTTCTACCATCACGTTTTATGGCCTTCTTTAAAGAGAGAAAGCTAGCCCGATGAGGGCACCCAGGGCACCAGAGCATGCCGCGGTCAATGACCAGCGGCTTAGCTGTATCCTGAACCATCTGCTCATAACTAGTTTCTCTCGCCCGATATTGCAATTTCAAGATTTCAGCCAGGGCGCATATTATTCCATCCGGTGTTATCTCACCGACAGGGTTTATATGGCCAGAATCTTTACCATATATTTCCAGGGGCAGTACCGTATCTAAATACAATGTTGCTGTTTCTCTCACGTGAGCTTCGACAAAAGGATCCACTTCCTCTGCCACGAGTACCCTGGTTGTCAATTTTAAGTATTTAGCAACAAATTTCTTGGGGAACGGCCACAGAGTCACCAGTTTCAGAATTCCCACTGATTCACTCAAGCCCAGTGTTTCTACAGCCTCAAGAGAGCATGGCCAGCCACTACCACTACAGATTATCAGCAGCTCTGGTTGCTCTGGTCCTGTATATGAATTGAAAGGGCTGGACTCAAACATCTCTTGAACCTTGAGCATCTTCTCATGCAAAATGGCATGTTTCGGTGTAGTCGGGAAGGGAATATAGTGTTTAGTGGTATCGAATACAGCTTTCTTCTCTGGCCGGGATATTTTCCCGAGCTTGACATCACCATGTGAATGGGACAGTCGTGTATAGCTCCTCAAGAAACACCAGCATTTCAACTCCTCAGATAAATCAAATGCCCACCTGGTCAAATCCTTGGCCTCCTGCACATCTGTTGGCTCTAAAAGGGGGGCACTGGCTATTTTAGTTATCCAGCGTGTATCAGCTTCATCATCACTGGAATGAGCTTGCGGATCATCACATACAACTACCAGCAATGCTCCTCCCCCATCACCTATACCTGTCAGGTTAAGGTGCGTCAAGAAATCCATTGCTACACTTGCACCAGCATTCTTCATGGCAGCAAGTCCTCTCAATCCAGAAAAAGCTGCTGACGCTGCTACTTCTGTAGCTACCTTCTCATTGACAGACCATTCCACATGAATACCAATATTTTTAGCAACTGTGGCAAGTGTTCCAATAATTTCTGAGGAAGGCGTCCCTGGATAAGCAGCGCAGAAGTGCACTCCTGCCTCAAGTGCACCCCTGGCTATTGCTTCATTGCCAAGCAGCAGCGCAGAAGTGTCTGCTTCTTGCCCCATGATGTCTCGCATTTTATCTCCTTGTTTAACCAGCTATGTTATTCACTTGATGTTATGTCATATTTCCTTAATATTCTATCATTAATGGCAGATTAAATACCCTCACCACTCATTTCCCTAACACCACCCCCGTTGGGTCTATTTCCTGTCGTAATATTATTAAATTCTCTTCACTGGGCATATAGCTTATTTCAACTTTATCTGGTATGACAATTTCGAAACCGCTATTCTGCCTTACCTCATCTATACTCACCCCCGGATGCAGGGAAATCAATTTCAGTCTTTTCGTTTCCTCATCAAAACCATAGACAGCTAGTTGGGTAATAACTCGGTAGGGCCTGATCCTCTAGCCAACCCTGCCCTTTCCCTACCTCCTGGGCCATCCAGGTAGCCAGCAGTGGTCAGAAAATCAACCTTATTGACAAAACTCCTTTTACATTGATTAGCAATAATGTAAATAGTTTTGTTTGAGAAAGAACCCACATTATTAGCACCACCACTGCCAGGTAGGCGAACTTTGGGCCTGTCATGATCGCCTATGACGGTGGTATTAAGATTGCCATACATATCCATCTGTGCGCCTACCAGAAATCCATAATCTGCATATCCTGCCTGTGAAAGCGACATAACATCATGCATACTGGAAGCGCTTATAGCCCTGTAGATAGTTCTAGAATCACCTACAGAGATAGGCAACTCATTCATCAGAGGCCCCAGCCCACCAGCCTCAAATATTATGAATAAATCAGGCGCATGCGTTTTTTGAGCCAGCATAGAAGCTATCATAGGAAGTCCTGTGCCCACAAAGACAGATTTCTTGTTCTCCAACATTTTGGAGCCATTGCACGCCAATAATTCTCGTAAATTATACCTGGTTTTTGTTGCCATACCTTTAACTCCCCCTATTTGACACTAATTCTAAGATTTCATTTGTATGATATGGCCTTCATCGGCTCCTCATAAGACTCTCTTCTCTTTAAATAATCCAACTTTTTTGCACCACCACAGGCTTCCAGATAATCCTCAAAATTGGCAATGCTGTAGACATATTTTTGCAGATACTCATCTGCACCCTCCTCAGTTCTGGACAATTTCAACCATTCAGCTATATGCTCTTCATCAAACCAATACAAACCGGGCATCTCGGAAGGGTGTGCGCTATACGGAATCTCAACTACAGCATCTACTACCAAAAAAGGTATACTTGTTTTCCAGGGCTCTCTCCTGATAACTTCATTATCAACAATCTCCTCAGTAGTTATTATTAATCTTCGAGCACATCTGGAAAGTTCAAAATCCTCCACCAGGTGACCATCTATTTGGGCATTGCCATAGATATCACATCGGTGAACATGAATAAACGCCGCATCAGGGTAGGCTGCTGGAATCAAATTGATTGGTTTGCCGCTAAAGGGATCCTGGATTACCTTACAGGAGCTGTATTTGCCGGTGTCAGTGCCAAGTAAGTTGCGGCTAGGTATAAATGGCAGGCCCATCATCCCAGCTAACCATCGCAATTGGTACCCAGCATTGCTGGTTTCAGCAATGACTTTACATCTCCCGCTTTCCACCATCCTTCTTGAAGCCGGAGATAAACCTCTAAGCTCATGGCCAAAACTGTAAGCCACCTCTGCCCTATTTACACAGCCAGAAGCCACCAGAATGTCAATATCGTGGACCGCTGTTTTACCAGCCATAATCAGATTGCGCTTCCTCTGTCTGATTATCTCATAGACAACAGCCATGGACACTCTTATATGTCCAAACCCTCCACTGGCTATAAAATCTCCATCATGAACGAATTTGGCAACGGCCTCTTTAACTGACATGGTCTTATCCTTTAATTCACGTGACTTATTATTTAGCACCCATTCCCTGGCCTCGTCCGGATCATGCCACCCTATAAGTTCACCTTTGCCCTCCTGTAATATTTGCATTTTATTTATCTACTTTGCAACGCTTGTTTAGTAACCTACTTTATCCAGTCCTTTAAGCCCCAGAAGCTGTCTTGTTTCATCAGGGGTAGCTATATCAATGTCCAGCTCCCTGGCAATGCGGGTGATTTTCCCCACCTGCTCAGCGCTACTTTTAGCCAGTATTCCTTTGCCGACATACAGGCTATCTTCCAGGCCAACTCTGACATTGCCTTTCATAACTAACGCAGCAGTGCATATGGGGAGCTGAAAATGGCCAGCAGCACACACTGACCAGACAAAATCATCACCAAAAGCATGTGTGGCTGTTTCATGCAAAAATACCAGATTATCGACAGAGGGAGGTATTCCTCCCATAATTCCCATGACAAACTGAAGATAAAGGGGTTTTTTGAGGAATCCTTTCTTTACCAGGTAAAGCAAATTGTTAATCATGCCGACATCGTAGATTTCCAATTCAGGTTTGGTATTGCTCTCTTCAAAAGTCCGAGCGAATTCCTGTAGAGACTTAAATGTATTGGGGAAGATGAAATCTTCAGTCATCCTCAAATATTGCTTTTCCCACGAATATTTCCACTCCTTTATCTGCATTCGTTCGGGAAGGTCGAAAAGGCCAAAGTTTATGGAGCCAGCATTGAATGAAGCTAATTCTGGTTTAAAGGTGGGAACCACTTTTAACCTCTCCTTTATAGGCATACCCAAGCCTCCACCAGTGGTTGTGCATACAACGAGATTACATTTGCTTTTTATCCTGGCTAATATTTCGCGGAAGAGGTTCATGTCTGAACTGGGCTGACCTGTTTTTGGGTTACGTATATGTATGTGAACTACACTGGCTCCGGCATCATAAGCTTCAATTGCTTGTTCAGCAATTTGCTCTGGCGTGATAGGCAGGTAAGGGCTCATGCTGGGAGTATGTATACCACCAGTGATCGCTGCGGTTATTATTACTTTAGCCATAGTAAATCCTCCTCCGCTTTTCTAAACTATTCCATTACTGTCAGGGCGACTTCGTATTTCTTCAATGAAATCAAGCACTACTTTGTCAAAATCTGAGTACATAGCTTGCCAACCCCATTCCTCCCTCGCTTTGCTATCGTCGAAGATATCTACAGTAGAAGTACGAAAGTAATTCATTACATCAGGGTCAGGTTTGTAACTTATGTGAGACTCCGGAATGTATTTCTTCACTACCTGTTCGATTTCTTTAGCTGTTCGAGTTGGTACCACACCAGCAACATTGTAGTTCACGGTTTTGATTTCCTCGACAGGAGCATGATACATCATGTCTACAGACCTGGCTGCATCCTTAAAATACAGGACAGGACACTTTGTGTCTTCGCTGACGTAGCACTTAAAAGGTTTGCCCAAAGCTGGATACTCAATCATCCAGGCATTCCATTGTGCCACGCCGGGGGTTCTAACGCCTGGGCCAATCACTGAGGGAAAGCGCACTGACCTGAAATCCAGACCAAATTTGGAACGGTAGAACCTGCCCAAACACTCGCAATATAGTTTGCCACAACCATACATTGTTGTAGGTCGCTGAAGCGTCGTATCTGTAATTACAGGGGAGCAATCCAATCCGTATGTGGACAAAGTACTGGTGAAAATTACCTTGCTCGCTTTCAAAAGGCGAGCAGCCTCCAATACATTTACCATCCCAACGACATTCACTTGAAAGGAAGCCCATGGATTCGCATTGGAAGGCACACTCAGCATTCCGCCCAGGTGGTAGATGCCTTCAATATTGTAATCCCTGACAACATTGAACACTTCAGGCCAATTAGCCAGGTTCCCCTGCGCTATTTTGACTTTATCATGAATATCACTAATACGAGCATAATTCGGGGCGACGTCAAACAGAACAACGTCCTCACCTTTATTGACAAGTATATGTGCTAATTCAGTACCAACAAAACCAGTTCCTCCAGTAATAAGAACTGCCATCTATATACACCTCCCTCTAATTCATTAAGATATTTTTATCTCTTAATAGTTGGAGTATCAACAGCATGGCTCATGTCCAGAGGACTCCACCTTACAATACCCTCAGAATAGTGATCTCCGCCTCGTGGCAGCCATTTTTGAGATACAGAGTCTTATTTTCCACACTTGTTAGCATAGATAGAAACTAATATTTTACTTCTTGACTAATTCGGCCAGCTTCTCAGCTTCTCCTTGAATCATTTTATAGCAATGTATATCTTCCGGGAATTTGCTTTCTCTAATATCGCTTATGTAATCTTGAAAAGCGTTCACCATGTCTTCAGCTATATGAGCGTATCGCTTGACAAATTTAGGTTTGAAAGCCTGCCAGATACCCAGCATATCATGTGCAATAAGTAGCTGCCCATCACAATAGATACCGGCACCAATACCATATACCGGTATTTCAAGGTCTTCGGTTATAAATTTGCCCACTTCAGGAGCTACTGCCTCTAAAAGTAAAAGTTGCGCACCTGCTTCCTGAAGTGCTCTAGCATCCTTAATTACCTCATTTGCAGTTTCCGCTGTGCGCCCCTGAGCTTTATAGCCGCCAAATTGCCCCGTGCTTTGTGGGGTTAAGCCAATATGGCCACAAACAACCATCCCTGCATCAACAACTGCTTTTACTACTTTTGTGACCCGACGCCCTCCCTCCAGCTTGATAGCATCAACTCCAGCTTCCTTATAGAACCTGCCTGCATTCCTGACAGCTTCTTCTGGCGTTGTCTGATAAGATAAAAAAGGCATATCGCCCATTACAAAAGTGTTGGGGGCTCCTCTGCGAACAGCTTCCGCATGCACAATGCATTGGTCCATAGTAACGGGGATAGTTCCTGCTGTATATCCATAAATGAGCATGCCTACCGAGTCTCCCACCAGAATCATATCTATGCCCGCCTGTTCCTGAAACTGCGCCATTGGGTAATCGTAGCAAGTTAGCCACGTAACTTTTTCGCCTTCTTTCTTCATCTTTTGAAAATCTATCAGGCCCTTCTTCTTCTGCATTTAATCATCTCCTTTCTTTTTAAATAGCATGAACTATGGTTTTGGAATCGCCAGGTCCTCAGGTCCCTGGTCTGACAGGATTGCCTCAGGGAAGTTTTCTTGAATAAGTTCGTGGATGATACAAGCATACTTCACCTTCTCCCTGGCCCAATTGGCCAGCATCTCTCTATCTACCCAGGGTTTATAAAGTGCTTGAGGCCCCACTGCGAGTGCTGGTCCGGGCTCTATTTTGAAGTAACAGGGAGCCGACACCCTGACCATTTCGGGCGCTTCGTAAAAACGCATAAATCCACCATAGGATTCAGCTAATATGATGTGTACATCTATTGGTATATCTACAGCCTGGCGAATAGATGCAAACTGGGGTAGAGTCAAATCCCCCAGTGGATTAAAGGTGCCTGCTCCCAGCTCTTCCAGAAGCTTACCACCGGCAGCGGAGGCATGCCCGGCATAAATAGAGACTTTGAAAACTACATCTGCGGGGATGTCACCATTTTTCCTCATCATATTGAGCATTCTAAGTAGCCCTTCATCGACAACCAGGAAACCTCGAATTCCTATGTCAATGCAGCGCATTATATCGGCAACAACATACTTCAATTGGTCGGAACCTCGGTAACGGATTCCAGAAAGGGCGCCCTCATAATTATCGATTTGTCTTCCCACGTCCCAAGACCGACGGGGCCCTGGATTAATTATCACTTCCAATTTTGCATCGGCAGCTAACTGAGCAAAGTCTTTTAACTCCTCCTTATCCAAAAGGGTCGCACCCATAACTACTGAAATCAAGCGGTGAATAGCAATATTTCGCTTCCTCATCTCATCTATCATGGCCTCCAATACATTAGGTCTCTCCAAACCGGATATTTCCATCCTGTACCAGGCTCCATCAGGAAAACGCTTCTTGCTGGTCGTCAGATCATAAGCATCCCGGCTTGGTATGCCAACCTTTTCCATCGCTCTGGCAGCTCTATTTAAATTACCCATATTTATTAATTCCCCCCCTTTTTTTATTCTTACTTAAGTTAGCCCCGCAATTTAAACTACCATCCAATCATAATACCACTCACCCCCTTTTTTCTAAGATTTCCCCTCTTCTATTACAAGGCTCATTTCAAGTGTACCTCAAAAAAAATGTGGAGGTCAATACATGGTGAAAATCCCATTTTTTCGACATGCTTTGCTTAACTACCGGCTACAGTTTCTCATCTGATGCTTCGAGGAAGTTTCTCCTAAAGGGCAAACCTTGATACAGCTACCTTTACAATACTGGAAGTCATTAAACTTGTGACAGGCGTTCTATATAAGTACATGCTGGCGTAACATAGCATACCGCTTTGGTAGCGAAGTCTGGGCGCACTGAAAATAGCGCCTGCCTATTCCTGCAACGCGTTGTTGAGAAGACATGGCGCAGCCTGAGGGCATCCTCATATTATATCCAAAATGTTTCCAACCGCGTCTTCACCACCACTTAGTATATCTAAATCATATATCTCCGTATATCCACAATTGTTACATGAAGCAAAGATATATCGGTTGTGTTGAATATTAAAAATCTTTGAAACTCCTGTTCCCGCCATCGCTAAGCTCTTGACGCTTGCACCCGTATTGTGGCACTGCGGGCATTTGAATCTGTGATATAGGCGAACTTCTCGCCATTCTATTTCTCCTTCCCATTTAGGTTAACAGAATAATTCAAGTGGGTCACTTGTTCTTTTGTTCCCGTTCAATGTTATCTACTATAGCCTTTTTTAGCCATTGGGTTAGCGTTTTTTGGTAATGGCCGCCATATGAGCTTGGTGGCTGACAAAGCCTGGACACGGTGATTAGGTCGGTGAAGTATGAGTGCATTTTGAAGTTGCACAGGGATTTTATTTATGATTAGAGTGAATCTATTGGCTAATCAAAAAGGAGAGTTTGCCTTGTCAATAGTAAGGGGCCTCACTAGATTCTCACAACTTTATCTGTCTAATCGTAGGGATGCAGTCTACTACAGCGATAAGCAACTTTGCATTTTTAGCTATTGCTCTAGTAAAAGATTTCGCCGCTCATCTAATCTCATGCTGGCAAGTTTATTGTAGTTTGTTTTTTCCTTGGAGCCTGCAGGCTCTGGTCGAACATCGAAGCACAGGGGCTCATGTTGGCCCCTGTGCTTCGGATTTCTATGATATGGTTACGTCTTTCGAGTGTGTTTCCGTGAATTTCACTGGAGCGCCCATGTCAGCCATCCGCTTCATAAACCTCATCGGCTCAAGGCATTCTGGGGCGATTATTCCCCTGTTCGCCTCGCCTGCCATGCACATTTTTGCTCCTACAATTGCTGACAGGGCGACACCGATTTTCGTCGTCCCAAATTTGTGATAGTATCCAAGAGTTTCTTCAGTGGTCGCGTTCGACCTGGCCAATTTGTAAATGACGTTTTCGCCTGATTTACTTCCTTTCACCTCCACCAGCATACAGTGACGATGTTTAACAGGAGCGCCAGCAGTTCTTTCATCCTCAGTAAAGAACATGTCGCTCGGAGCATGCACCATCTTCAATAAGACATCGATCGGTGCAACTTTGGCACCACGTACATCAATGGCCTCTTTGCTGGCAAATCCCATCTTAACCAGTGAGCCTGCTGTAGGATCTACGGGGTATTTGAAGGTGCAATTCTTAATGCCTTTGCCAATGAAATGTGGCAGCGTTACCGATTCGTCATGTGCGTGGTGGCATACTGTGACTGGGCCAACCTGGTTGGGGAAATCATATTCCTCGCAACCGCTGAAGGGAAGGTGTTTCGTGTATTTTCCATCAATGAATCCTGCTGCCTCGATGGCATAATCCGTTAGTGCTACTTCAGGAGACCATGTTGGTTGCCATGCACTGACTATTTCCTTAGATTTTTCTAGAGCCTTGCCGGCGAGTCTAATGTGTATCTCATCAACTCGATCCAGTTTGTCTGCTGCATATCGAGCCATTACGTTTGTTACTCCCGGGGTTGCACCACAGCTGATCAAGGCAGTCAATCCAATCCTCTTGAATTCATCGTTGAGTGTAAGTGGTTGGTCTTGCATGATTTCCGACTTGAACGGCTCGCTATAAGCCGCATCTACGTAGTGCGCGCCGCATCTCACAGCGGCTTGCATTACGTTAAAGTCGAACTGAAGCAGAGTCAGATTGATGATGACATCGACTCCTTTAGCTGCTGCCTCGACGCTTTCAACAGAAGAGGCATCTATTTTTACGGTTCTGATTTTGCCACTCTTTATTCGATCCTTTACCTTGTTAGCCAGATTAAGGTCGATATCACCTAGCACTATTTCGGATATATCATTATCCCTGGCCAAGATCGATGCGCAAGGGCCACCCTGAGCTCCGGCTCCTACTATCAGTACTTTCTTACCGCTCATGCGATTCTCCTTTCATGATTACTGCTCTTCTTTGCAGTTATCGCTGTCAATGTTGACCATGCGTTAATCTACCGCTGCTCCTTTCTGGTGCACGGTTGTAGTGCTCCACGGATTCATCCAGGATACAGGACCACCCATCGAGTTTACCCAGCCTTCCAGCTTGTCGGTTCTGTACGCAGAAATCATGTCTGGTCTTACCAAGAAAGCGTAAGGTAAATCCTCAGCCATGAGTGCTTGCATTTCATACAGAGTTGCTTTGAGTCCTGGCAGATCGGAGGCGGTATGCATTTCCTCCCACAGTTCATTAAAGCGTGGGTTATTCCAATAGGAGGCGTTCCACCAGTCACCTCCGGATCCCCAGCCTACCGCCATGGTCCATATCCACTCCGAGTAGGGATCAGGAGCTGGTTCTTCTCCGGTGATGCCAATCTCATATTGATCCGATTCTGGATCGTAGAGGAAATCTAAAAACGTGTCCGGATCCAATGTCTTGAAGTCAACGGCTATGCCTATTTCCGGAAGCATCTCCCCTATCACAGTGCCCATTTTGACACCGGGGGTACTTCCCGACGAACAGCTGAGTTCGAAGATGAGGTTTTCCCCTGTGGCGGGATCATTTCTCACTCCATCCCCATCTGTATCTGTGTATCCAGCTTGCTCCAGGGTTTCCTTAGCTTTGCTGGGGTTATATGCATACTGTGGCAAGTTCGGGTTGTGCATTGGGCTCTCGTTGTATACCCAAGCATCGTATGGCTGTGCATATCCAAGATATACTAAATCAATAATTCGCTGACGGTCGATGCCATACAGAATGGCATGCCGTACATTCTTATCCTGAAGTGGTGTGTCCTTATGGAGGTTAAACGATAACCAGGTTAGGCCCATACCTGGCAATATCTCAAGGTTGATGTCTGGATTCTCCTGTATATCTTTGATAGCGATCGCGGGGATAACGGCGCCTGCAACCGTATCTATTTCTCCGCTGTGTAGTGCCAGAAGCATGCCGTCGAGATTGGTGTAGTACCTGAAAAGTACTTTGTCCACGTAAGGCCTTTGCCCCCAGTATTCTTCGTTTGGCGCGAGCCACATGTATTGGTCACGTACAAACTCTTTCAATTTGAATGGACCTGTTCCGATTGCTTCTTCATTTGGATACTGTAATATGTCATCTTTGTATGGTTCGAAAATATGTTTGGGTATTATCGGGTAGTATTTCCACCACGCGGGGAAGTGGACGGTCGTTAATGGGGAAGCGTGTACAAGCTTGATTGTGTAATCATCGATGACCTGGATGTCGTCAAAAGTATTTGTGACGCTACTCCACCCTGGGATGGTGCAAAAATACTTGGCGAAAAACTCAACGTCATACGCCGTAAAAGGTTCACCG
This sequence comes from uncultured Dehalococcoidales bacterium, assembly GCA_964509565.1. Classification (GTDB taxonomy): domain Bacteria; phylum Chloroflexota; class Dehalococcoidia; order GIF9; family AB-539-J10; genus JAGMDB01. Next base: position 60,386 of record CAZDXE010000001.1, read on the forward strand.
TCATGCCACTTTGCATTTTCTACAAGGTGTAGCGTATAGGTCTTACGGTCTTCTGACACTTCGTAGCTTTGTACCAATCTCGGCTCGAATTTGTAGAAGTCAGCATCCGGCCCAGCCGCATAGTAGGCTAGATTGTCATACACGAGCCGTATGAAAAGGCAGCCCCAGTTCGTCCACTCGAGCGCGGGGTCCATCGCTGTGCTCTCCATGCCACCAGTGAAACCAACGCCTAATTCTCCTCCATATAGTTCTACCTCCTCACCTTCGCCATCTTCTTCAGGGGCTAGTGGAGCACATTGCATCATTGGGGCAGCTAAGCTAACCAGCAAAATCACTGTTCCAACTAGTGCTAGTAGGCTTCTTCTCTTTTGCATCTTCATCTCCTTTTTCTAAATTTTGTCTAGTGGTTCCCAGGCTGCTTTATTGTAAAACTTTTGGAAAATGTGTGTCACTAACCTATCTGAACTAAATCACACCCTATCTCATCCCATATTTTAGGAACTCACTCCAAATCAGCACTACTCTGGTCTTCTCCACTCATAACAATTTGTTTTCCCAATAACGGATGGGAACTTCCAGAACAACACAATTTTAGGGAGGAGATAAGGCACTCCTCAGCGTCCCAATTCTACAGGCAGGGTTTCTCTCCTCCTCTCCCCTGCCCGTTTCTAGTCTTCTCTTTTTACCTCGACTTTTATGTCTCTGACAAGTTTGACTCCAAGTCCGCCGAGCTTACCTCCTGCGGTGATAACAAATATCATGAGCATAAACCATAGCATCATGTTCGTAATCTGACTAATTTCTGTACCCGAAAATACTTCAACTTCTACCGTGGGCATTCCCCCACCGCCTGATATTGGGATAGTGATGTTGTTCATTTCAAATATCGCTGGAGGAACTGTTGCTTCTGTAAAAACATTGAATACAGAACACGCTGCCAGGATTATTGAAATTGCGCCCACCGCAAGCAGGACATAACCAATCGTTTTGTCAGCCTTTATCCGCATTTATACCTCCTCGAACTATAATTCCGGCCAGGGCAGTAGGTCCTGCCATGACGGATAGTGCTTCAATCTGCTACCCATCATCAGGGTTACCCTGGCCAAATCTATTCTAGGCTTCAGTCATTAGAGCGTCAAACACAAATCAGGTATCACCGTCACCCTCTTCATCAACAGGCTTGACTGCTGTGAACATGTGTCTTGTTAGTGAGTCTATCAAAATTCATTGATTGGCTCGAGCGCTGGCAACAACAGTGCTTGTTGTATTATGATTACCACACAACCATGTTTCGTAAATCAAAGAACCGCATTTTCTATGGCTGGATCATAGTTGCAGGAGCTTCTGGCCTCGTATCGTTGATATGGGGTTGTGACGGCACCTATGGTATCTTTTTACCCGAACTGGCAACTGACTTAGGTTGGACAAACACTGTCCTTTCCGGGGCGTATTCAATGGGGTGGATTGTGGCTAATGGTCTCGGAATCATAGCAGGAAGAGCCAATGATAAATATGGCCCTCGCCTTGTTATCACGTTTTCCGTTGCTGTCACCAGCGTCGGCTTTGGGTTACTATATTTGACGAAGAATCCCTGGCAACTGTATTTGTACTATGGCCTTATCGCGAATATTGGTATGGGTTTTCTGGGAGTTCCAGTGATGTCAACAGTTTCCCACTGGTTTGTAAAGAAAAGAGGAATGGCCTTGGGAATCACGCAGGCGGGAGTAGGTTTTGGGGCATTTGTAATGCCGCCTCTTGTTCAGATGTTAATCACTCGTTTTGGATGGCGGATATCCTACTTGATTATTGCCGGGGTCATTCTAGGCGTAGGTCTCCCTGTTTCCAGACTGATGCGACTTGACCCAGCAGAGAAAGGGCTTCACCCAGATGGTGCTGAAGCTGAAATAGCGAACGAGCAAGGCGAAGTGGCTGTAACTAACTCCGAAGGATTTTCTTTTAGACAGGCCTTGAGAACAACTCAATTGTGGCTGATGTTCGCGATTTACGTTATTTCTTCTCTCCGTATCGGGGTGATGGTACATCTAAAAGCGTATATGGTCAGTTTTAATATTCCGGAGATGACTGCTGCCACCATCATAGGTATTCGCAGCGGAGCTCGAATGGTAGGCACGCTCATCATCAGCAAACTTTCTGATAGAATTGGAAGAAGACGACCGCTGGTCATTTGTTTTACTGTAATCGCGACTATGTCTGTGTGGCTTATTTTCATAAGAGAGCCGTGGCAATTCTACGCGTACTCCATAGCCAGTGGTTTATTTGGAGCAGGCTCCGTGCTACTGACGGCGATGGTGGCTGATTGGTTTGGGATGAAAGCAAACGGAAGCATTCTCGGGCTGCTGTATATTGCGACGGGAATAGGAGCCTCAACTGCACCGTTGCTCATCGGTTACTTAGTAGATACCAGGGGCGACTACCAGCTTGCTTTTACTGTGTTAGCCATCGCGGCCCTGGCACCTGTACTATTATCGTTTGCTCTCAAGCGCCCTGAAAAAGGCGACTACACTATCAAGAACGATTTGTCAAGAAGTCAGTAATATTGGTTGCTGTGGAGTTTTAGCAGGTCAGGATTGATATAAGAGTGGGAGACCCCTCGGGATTCTGAATGGCCTCTTGGAAAACTAATTTTATCGGACTTTTAGCCTTGAAGGAATGTCGGGGTGAGAGGATTTGAACCTCCGACCACCTGAACCCCATTCAGGTGCGCTACCAGGCTGCGCTACACCCCGTTGCTCAACACCCTGTATAATATGCTATCATAGTGGGGTTGCCAAGGCAACGAGATTATTAGATATAGAGGTTTGTGATCTTTGGGCAAGAAGAATAAGAAAGTTGAACCTCAGCATATCCCTAGCAAGCGCCAGCTTTCCAAGTGGCAACGCCAGGCGAAGATACGAAAGTTTATATTAATTGGCACGGCTGTTTTCCTGGCTGGCATCACAGGTTACATAAGCTACGGATATTACAATGACAAAATAAAGCCCCTCAAGCAAACTGTAATAGAGGTAAACGATGCTTCGTTCACTATGGAATACTACGTGGACACCCTTGAAATCTACATCAGGAATAGTCAACCAGACCAGGTTTATTATATGGCTAACATGGCAGCCAACCAGATTATCCAGGATGAATTGATCAGACAGGGGGCGAGTGCCCTGGGGATAGATATTAGCCACCAGGAGGTAGCTGAACGAATAAAAGAAAATAACTTGCCCGATGAAGATATATATCAAGATATGGTGATTGCCAGCTTACTAAGAGAAAATCTGCAACAGTATTTCGCTTCCCAGCTACCTGATAAAATGGAGCAGGCGCACGCTCAAGTGATGCTTGTAGAGAGCCAGCAAGTAGCCGATGATGTAATATCTAAAATTGAAAACGGGGGCAATTTCACCGCATTGATTGACGAATTCTCCTGCTACCACACAACTGAAGGTGATTTGGGCTGGTTACCTCAAGAATTTATGCCTGATTCCCTCATCGGAGATGCTGTCTTCAGCACAGACTCTGGCAAAGTAAGCAAAATCGAGGATGGGCCAATAATGAAGAATATCGGCTATTGGCTCATAGAGATTACCGATAAAGATGAGGAAAAAGGCATAAAATCCAGGGCAATGCTGTTAGGCAGTAAACAAGAGGCTGACGAAATCAAAGATGAGCTAAGCGATGACAATTTTGCTGAATTGTCCGATGCGCATTCCCAATATAGGGGCGGAGAGGATGGTGGCGAGCTTGGCTGGCTAAAACAAGGAGATATGAACAGTGATGCTTTTGATGAAGTGGCTTTTAACCTTCCACTAGCTGAGATAAGCGAGCCAGTTCAGGATAAATCAGCTCAAACCAGCGGTGGCTACTGGATAATAAATGTTCTGGAAAGAGGCGAGCACGACATTGAGGACATTAAGGAAAGGCTGATAAATAATGAGTTTTTAGAGTGGTTTACAGAACAAGAGGAAAATAGCACCATAAACAATTACCTCAATGAGGAAGAGAAACTCTGGGCTATAAGCAAAATCACTAAGGCTATATCAGGATGAAGAATATTCACATCGGTTTGTTGGGGTTGGGGACTATCGGCACCGGCGTGGCTGAACTATTGCTCAGCAAGGCTGACAAGTTGGCAGAACAGATAGGGATTCCACTAACTTTGCAAAAGATACTGGTGCACGATACAAATAAACAGCGCTCAATAAAACTGGAGCCTCACATGCTAAGTAATCATGTTGAGGATGTTATCAACAATCCCGAGGTAAATATAATAATTGAAGTCATAGGGGGTGAGCACCCTGCATTAGAATATATAAAGCAAGCCATCAGCAACGGCAAACATGTGGTTACTGCTAACAAGGAAGTGATTGCCAAACATGGATACGAGCTATTATCTTTAGCCCGAAAATATAACGTGGACCTTCGATACGAGGCAAGCGTAGGCGGTGGCATACCGCTTATCTCGCCTTTCCAGCAAGACCTGGCAGCCAATGACATATCAGCCATCTATGCCATACTCAATGGCACTACGAACTACATTCTAACCCAGATGTCACAAGAGGGATTGGATTTTGCTTCAGCCTTAAAACGAGCTCAGAAACTAGGTTATGCCGAAGCTAATCCAACAAATGACATTGAAGGCATAGACGCTGCTTACAAGCTGGCTATTCTGTCTGGCTTAGCTTTCCACACCAACGTAAACCCCGGAGATATATACCGCGAGGGAATCTCCCGCCTTCAAGCTAAAGACTTCTGTTATGCTAAAGAGTTCGGCTATGCTATAAAGCTCCTGGCTATCGCCAAGAGAGATGGCGAAGCCATTGAATTACGTGTCCACCCCGTTTTTATTCCTGAAGACTCCCAATTAGCCAAAGTCGATGACGTTTATAATGCCATTCAAGTAGAAGGTAATTTGACCGGCAAGCTGATTTTTTATGGGCAAGGGGCAGGAGCCCTGCCTACTTCCAGCGCAATCATGGCTGATGTATTAGCCATAGCCAGGAATATCTATCATGGAAGAAGTAACACTTCTAAAATAGAATTAGAGCAGAAGCTGAGCATTAAACCCATGTCTGACCTGAAGATACATTACTACTTCAGGCTGACTGTGATTGACCGCCCTGGCGTGCTGTCCAAAATCTCCACAGTTTTGGGCAATAATTCCATTGGCATTTCTTCGGTGATTCAAAAAGAGAGTAACTCAAAGTCCCAAACTGCGGTGCTTGTTATCATGACTCATATAGCTGAAGAAAAAGCAGTGCAGAGGGCTCTAGAGGAAATAAAAAATTTGAAGGTAGTGAAAGAAGTCAGCAACTTCATTAGAGTTGAAGAATGAAACAAGGCGTTCTAAAGAGATATCGTGATTTCCTTCCAGTCACCACAAATACGCCTCTAATTACACTGGGCGAAGGAGATACGCCTCTAATAAGATCTCTATCCATGGAAAAGGAGCTTGGCTGTGGTGAACTCTATTTCAAGTTTGAAGGATGTAATCCCACGGGCTCATTCAAAGACCGGGGCATGGTCGTAGCTGTAGCTAAAGCTGTGGAGAGCAATAGCCGCAGTATTATTTGTGCTTCCACCGGTAATACCAGCGCTTCAGCGGCCGCTTACGGAGCTCGCTTCGGGCTCAAAACTATCGTTGTCATACCTCAAGGGGAAATAGCCATGGGGAAATTAGCCCAGGCTGTTGTCTATAATGCCCGGATTATAAGCATAAAGGGTAACTTTGACCAGGCACTCCAAATAGTGCGCAGTTTAACCGAAAAATATCCTGTCACTTTGGTCAACTCAATAAACCCCAATCGCATTGAAGGACAGAAAACAGCAGCTTTTGAAATTGTAGACGAGCTGGGCGACGCTCCCGACTATCTCTTTATTCCCGTAGGCAATGCTGGCAACATCACTGCTTACTGGAAAGGATTTGTAGAATACGCTCGCGCTGGTAAAGCGAGCCATAGTCCGAAGATGATGGGATTTCAAGCTGCTGGTGCTGCTCCAATAGTGCAGGGAAAAATTATCAAGCGACCCCAGACCATTGCTACAGCTATCCGCATTGGCAACCCTGCCAGCTGGCAGAGGGCAGTAGCAGCACGAGATGAATCAGATGGCATCATCGATTGCGTTACTGACGATGAAATTATCAACGCCTATAAATTAGCAGCAACCAGGGAAGGAATCTTCTGCGAACCAGCCTCTGCTGCCTCCCTGGCTGGACTTATCAAGATGACAGCAAAGGGAAAATTCTCCGATAAAAGAATAGTTTGCGTCTTTACTGGAACAGGGTTAAAAGACCCCGACATACCAGCCAAATTCGCCAAAGTACCAACAGAGCTTCCTGCTGACCTGGCTGCTGTTGAGAAGGCTCTGTCCGGAGTAATTTCGTAAAGCCCGCAAGTAGATTTAAGAAATGGTAGATCAGGACAAAATTAAACTTGCTGCAGTTTCTATAATCGAAGCCATCGGCGAGGATCCCAACAGAGAAGGCCTGAAAAACACGCCAAAGCGTATTGCTGAAATGTATGCTGAGCTTTTCTCAGGTATGGATGCCGATCCAAAAGCTGAGTTAACGGTAGGATTTGACGAAAATCATCGAGAGTTAATAATCTTGAGAGATATCCCCTTTTACTCTATGTGCGAGCATCATTTGCTTCCATTCTATGGAGTAGCTCATGTAGGCTATATTCCTGGTAAAGATGGCAAGGTAGTAGGGATAAGCAAGTTAGCCAGGGTAGTGGAAATTTTCGCCAGACGCCCGCAGCTTCAGGAAAGAATGACCAGGCAGATTGCTGATGCTATATTCGAAACTATTCAACCAGATGGCGTAGCCGTAGTTATCCAGGCAGAACATCTATGCATGACTATGCGAGGAATCAAAAAACCAGGAGCAAATGCAATAACTTCAGCAATAAGAGGAAGTTTCCGCAGCAAAGCAGTTACACGCTCTGAATTTCTATCCTTAATTAAGGGCAGGTGATTAATTTTTTTGCCATTATTCGTGGCGCAACGATTCAATAGGATCAAGGCGCGCCGCTCTAAAGGCAGGATAGAGACCCGAGGCAAGTCCAACACAAATTGCCACTCCTACTGCCATGGCAACAACGTCTCCCGGGAGTATGGCTGGAAAAGGAAAACCCATATTCGCCAATACACCAGTGCTGATCTTAATTGCACCCCATCCCAAAGCTACTCCTATAGCGCCCCCACAGAGGCTTAGCACAGCAGCTTCAGTAAGGAACTGGGTTAAAATATCACGACGTTTGGCTCCCACTGCTTTTCGAAGCCCAATTTCCCTGGTACGTTCAGTTACGGAAACCAGCATGATGTTCATAATGCCAATGCCACCAACAAGCAACGATATGCCAGCTATAGCGCCCATAATAAGCTCTCCTATTGCATATAATTGATCGGCAGTACGTGCCACATCGCCCATGCTGATTATGGTGAAATCATCCTCCTCGTCCGGCCTGATATGATGGCGCTGTCGAAGTATCTCACCAATTTCCCATTGTGCTGAGCCCATAGCATCCCTGTCTTTTGCTTGAATGGTGATGGCTTGAATAATATGGCCCGCGCTGCCTGCGCGTTCAGATGATAAGATTGCCTGCGCCGTAGTTAAGGGAACCATTGCTGCCTGGTCTTCCGTGCCAAAAGCCTCTCCCTTGCTTTGAAGAACACCAACCACTTTAAACTGACGCCCGTTGATCCTGATGTTCTGTCCCAGTGGTGACATCTGCCCAAAAAGAGTTTCAGCCAACTCACCTCCCAGAACAACCACTCTGGCTCTTCCTTTGTAATCTTGCTCCGTGATAAAACTGCCCTGTTCCATCTCAAAGTTGCGCACATCCAGATAATTAACTG
>CAZDXE010000002.1:0-63096 GCA_964509565.1 uncultured Dehalococcoidales bacterium
CTATCGCAGCTATTAACTGCTTCATGGTACCTGGTAAACCCGTTATTCTCAAAGGATAAATCGTAGCGCATTGCAGTCTGATAATAGCCAGTGCTCCTAAACATGACCAGTTTTGCCCCTTTTGAAACATCACGCTTGGGTGGACGTACGGGAATAAAATTCGGTGTATATAGAATAAGTTGTCCGCTCGATGTCGTGGTCAGCGTTTCCGGCTTAAGAAGAACATCATTGCCCAAGAATTTCAACCCAGCTTGCTCTGAAGCCGGAAAATTTGTGTAGGCTTCAATGCTATAAGCGACCACAGGAAATGATAGCGTTAGAAAAAATATCAACACCAAAACAACGGGAGATATGAATTTCTTAATCACAACAGGATAATGTAACCTGACAATTATAGAAGCTATAAGGCATGATAGTCCAAGAATAATGAAGGTCAGGCCTCTTTCAATCAACACATGACCTCTCTCTGCCAGCAAAGCAGTCAGTACAAGGAGCACAGTAACGCTGAGCACCATGAAGAGCTGACTGCGACTCAGGGCACCAAACTTCAACAGGCAACGCTTGAGGCTTTTCTGACTGGCGCAGGTTGTGAGAAATAGATAAATAACCCCTGCCACTGCAGCCAGCGCATATATAATATATATCCATAAGTTAAGCCTGTGGATACCCTCATATATGAATGGTGTCCCCAGTAAATACTGACGAGTTGTAGTAAATCCGCCGGGGGTTATATTCTCATATATAAATCCAGCCTGCTCAGACACTTCGGGCGATGGCCCAGGCACTGTCGCTGATGACCCCGGTGCCACAGGGGATGGCCCAGGCACTGCAGTGGATACCAGCGGGACTGTGAGCCATAAAAACCAGCCGACAAAGCAAACTACAAGCATTGCTGCCAGTACTACTTGTGTCTTGCCAATCCTGCCAGCATAGCTGGTAATCAACGCGGCAGCTATGAATATTGATAGCAAAAGAGGTGATATGGGATGGCAGATAAACACAGCTATTATTGTTACAAAGGTTAAGATTCTGAAGGCAATGCCTTTGTGGAACAGCAGGGCCAGTGCTGTTAGCAGAAGCAACACGCCGATAGAGTGAGCTGAAGGATGAAAGATAATATAATGCATCCCGGGGATAGCAAATAGCAAAGCCAGGAAAGCTACTCTGGAATTGAATAACCTGGAAACAAATGTATAACCCAGTAAAGCAAAGATGCATATGCAGAGCAGAGGAAAGAGCCGCATATAACTCAGTGGCTCCATACCTGTTGTATTCATAAAAATCCAGGAGTATATATATGAGCTGGGATAGTTGGCACAATAGCCTGATAGAGCAACCATATTCCCGCTCAGTATATCAGGCGTGTACAGAGCCATGCCTACATTCTTTGCTGCATCGGGAGGCCGACTAAATCCAGCCATATAATAAGGGGTGTACCACAGCATAATAGCCATTATCATCAGCAGTAAGAGGTGAACACCTCTATTCTCGATGCGGCAGGCAAAACAAAAAAAGCCAGCCAGGGCAACTAAGGCAATGGCAATGTAGTAGAGCGGAAACAGGGAATGCATCTCGGCTAGAGGGTCAGTAAGCCTGGTATTCTGAAATACCGGATATGCCAGTTTTATTGAAACAAGGTATATTATCACTGCGACCATGCTCAACAGTAGAATGATAATTGTTTTACGTTGAAATTCCGTGTTTTCCTTCATTTTATATGTCCATTATGCCCAGCAACGAAACTTGGGGCAACTACTTAGCTATGTCATTCCGGACATTCTGATGTATACAGTGACCCATATTAATTATACCTCCTGGCAGGACGGAGGTTACGCAAGTTATAATTCAGATATCCAGCAGCGACGCAGACCAGCACTAATTTGGTTATCAATAATTGGTGCAGGGCAATTTTAGGCTGATTGAAAAGAAGTTTTGTAGAGCTGGGTATCAGCTTAGAAAAGATGCGTTGGAGAAGCTCATGCTCTGTAGATAATATCTCCTCATCACCTGAACGATATAACTTATTAAACATAGCTTTAGCCTGGCCTTCCCAGTAAGCTCTTTTCCTGATAAAACTGTTGCTAAATCTGTAGCGGTAAATTTTATGCTTCACCTTTATATTGGGGTGATAGACTATGCGCTCACCCGTTTGTCGTTTCACCCTTATGGAGAATTCTGTTTCCTCTCCACCCAACCCCTGCCAGCCACTTTTACCATATCCTTTAATCCCCAGGTTCGTTTTAAACAGGCCACATTGGTCAAAAGCCTTTCGCCTGAAGGAAACATTAGTTCCGTAGCCATTCCTGACCTCGGTGGGTTCAGTCCAGTCCCAGTAGGTGCAGGAAAATACCCAGTAAAATTCTCTGGGGAACCAGTTCATTACCTCATCTTCCCACAAGGGGAGAATGGACCCGGTAAGGCCGATGATTGAGCTATCTTCAGCATAGGCTCTAGCTGTTTCCTCCGCCCAGTCAGGGAGAAGAAGGGCATCATCATCAACAAAAGCTATAATTTCACCACTCGCCTGCCCGATGCCTAAATTTCTGGCTGATGAAAGCCCCCCCTCACCCTGGTTAAATAGCACAAGGGTATTAGAATACCCTTTTCTCTGAGTGTAATTCTTAATGCTCTCAGCAAGTTTCGGCGACCTTTCAGCTACCATAATAGTCTCGATATTCTTGTAGGTCTGAGCCTGGATGCTATCAAGCAACTCAGTGATGTCCTTAAACCTATCCATAGTGTAGGAGGGTGTAATTATGGATATCTTAGGAAGATTGGTAACTGTAGTCATTCTATCTACTTAAAATGTCCTTTACCGCTCGTCTAACTGCTTCACCACGCCATAGAGTGATGTCGGGGTAACAAAGGGCCATAATTCTCGGCTATTTCTTTCACTCCTACCTCAACAAATTGCTGATTCGATCAGCCGATCAATAAGATAGCTGTCGATAAAACTGGTACCTCCGGTGATGAATGCCTTCACCTTCCTCCAAACTTCTCTCTGAAAATCATCTTCAATATTTGCCAGCCATGTTTTATTCTGCCAAGTTTTTGTTTCCCCAGGCGAGGACTGTATTCTATAGGGAACTCGGCTATCTTCAATTTCATTCTGGCGGCTTTTATAGCTATCTCTGTTTCTATGGTGAAACCTTCTGAATTAAGCTGCATCCGTTCGAACTGAGCTTTCTTAAGCCCGTAGAGGCCGCTCAGAGGGTCTTTGACTTTGCAGCCGTGGAGATATCTCAGCAGACACTTAAAAATAAAGTTGCCGATACGATTGAAGCGGGGAATATTTTCCCGCCCTTTTGCCCGGGAAGCAACCACCATATCAAAGTGCTCCAGGAATCTTGCTATGTCCGGGATGGCTTCTACAGGATAGGTGTTATCAGCGTCTATGAAAATAACGTTCTCGCTCCGGGCTTCTTTCACTCCCACCTTCATTGCCTCACCCTTGCCCTGGTTTTGCTCGTGCCTTAGTAATCTGCAAGGAAAGGAAGAAGCTTTTTTACCTGTTTTATCAGTAGAGCCATCATCAACAACAATTACTTCATAACTCTCATCTATGATTTTATAAACCTTCTCTAATACTACAGGTAACCCTTCTGCCTCTTTATATGCCGGAATGATGATGGCATTCTTCATCTTCATAGATAGCAGCACATTTCCCTCTACCTCATCCTCCTAATCGCCTACTTTCGTAGCGCCCATATACGACCCCCAATTTATTCTAGCGATATAATATACTGCACAGTAAACTCAATGCAACAGGTTCGGCAGGCGAAGTCCTCCCTGAGATCGATTCTCTAAGCTGCTAACCATATCAACTCTATACGACGCTCAGAAATCCCTCCAGGCTGTTATTGAAATGAAAGGCAGGCGCACATTGGTGTATAATGAGTTTTGGAGGTGCACATATGATATCAAATTCACTAGCTCATTTCGGGGGGAAATTCGGAGGAGATAGAGTTGCCATTTTCATAGACGGGAGCAATTTATATCATTCTCTGCAAGCCAACTTTAAGCGCCATAACCTTAATTATGCAGAGTTCGCCGCCAAGATTGTCGGTTCAAGACAACTATTTCGAACATACTATTACAACATCCTGCAAGACGCAGCCAAATGGCCCGACACTTCCCATGAGCAACAGGATTTTCTTGATGTCCTCCGTAAAACGCCATACCTGGAGATTCGATTGGGAACCACCAAAATGGCACAAGGTGTGCCTGTTGAAAGAGGCATAGACATAATGTTAGCCACAGATATGCTGCATTTTGCATGGGATGACCTCTACGATGTAGCAGTGTTGGTAAGCGGAGATTCTGACTTTGCTTATGCTCTCCAGACTGTGAAAGATTTTGGCAAGTACGTGGAGATAGCCTATTTCGAAAGAAACACCTCTAAAGACCTCCTGGATATAGCGGATTATCAACACCTGCTAAACCGAAATTTTTTCAATGGTTTATGGTCAGGCAGACATCGCGTAAAACGCAAACGAACAAATACGACAGGGGCAGCATAAATTACTCCCACGATTACACGCCTGGTATACACCTGGTAATTTGAGCTTAATTTAATGAGTAAACCAGGCAGAATCAAGAGCAATTGATTAAAGTATAGAAATGTCTAAAGACTACTACCGTATTCTGGGTACGCCAAGAAGCGCTTCGGATGAAGAAATCAAAAAAGCCTACAGAAAACTGGCTATGCAATATCACCCAGACCATAACCCTGGGAAAGAAAAATGGGCTAACGAGAAATTCAAGGAAATAAACGAAGCCTATGCAACGCTCGGGGACCCCCAGAAAAGAAAACAATATGACCAGTACGGCACAGCGGGCAATGTTGGCGATATTTTTGGAAGCCCCTTTACCAGAGCGACATTCGAGGATACGATAAGGGACTTTGGCGGAGCTGGTCTTGGATTTGACTTCTTAGACAATATATTTGGTGACTTCTTAAAGGGTAAAAAAACTTCATTCTCCTTTGGAAATTCTACTGCGCCAGGAGGAACAAGGTTTGAAGCTTGGCCAGGGAAAAAATTTAATCTGGACGAAATATTCGGGCAAACTCAAAGAGGCAACAAACAACGACACGTTCATTACGAACTTTCAGTTACCCCACAAGAGGCTCTGCACGGAACAGTAAAGCTACTGAGAAGAAAAGGGAAAAAATTACAGGTAAAAATCCCTCCAGGAGTAAAAACGGGTAGCGCTGTCAGGTTAACTAACGCCCGCCAGGCGACCGATAGCCAACCTGGAGACATTTTGATTCGAATCAGGGTAAAATGAACTCTCATCTCCTCTTCAACAAAGGCGAGATGAGTCTAAATTCAGCAGTCCCTGCTCGTTCAAGCAGTTGGAAAATTATGGTTTCAGCGCTGGTTATCACACCTCCAGCTTGTTCAACCATCTTCACTCCCACCTCCCAATCGGATTTCTGACGCGAACAAACAGCATCTCTTACCAGGCTAACTTCGTAACCATCGGCTAGTAAATCCAAAGCTGTTTGTAAGACACACACATGTGCTTCCACACCACTCAAAATGAGATGCCTAACCCCAAGGTTTATGATTTTTTCCTGAAATGAAGGGTGAGCATAGCAACTAAAACTGAGCTTTTCAACAGGTTGATACAAATCACCTAATTTCTGTATTAATTCGCTACTTGTTTGGCCAAGTCCACGAGGATACTGCTCCGTTACTACAATCGGGATATGCATGAGCTGAGCTACATCAATCAAAAGCCCAATGTTCTCAGCAACTTTCCTATGAACATCCTCCTCCATCGCCGCCACTAGTTTTTCCTGAAAATCTATCACCAAGAAAGCTGCATTACCTTTATGGAAATGAAATTGGCTCTTCAGTGTCTTATTCTCTTATACAGATAAGAATCTGAATTTAACGTTTAGTAAACTGCTGCGCCTTACGAGCTCGCTTAAGGCCATACTTCTTTCGCTCTTTAATCCTCGCATCTCGGGTAAGCAAGCCTTCTTTACGCAACGCAGACCTGAACAAGTCATTTTCCTTAAGCAGGGCTCTAGCAATGCCATGCCGAACCGCTCCAGCCTGGCCACTCATTCCTCCACCCGTCGCTTTTACCGTAACTCTAAACTTGCCCACAGTATCGGTGACCTCAAAAGGTATCTCGATCATGCGGCGATATTTAAGACGAGGGAAAGCCTCATCGTATGGTTTGCCATTAATCGTTATTCCCCCATCTCCGGTGAAAAGCCTAACCTGTGCTATAGAACACTTCCGTTTACCTGTCGCCCAAATATACCTTTCCTCGCTCATGGATTATCATTCTCCCTTTCTCTAGTTTGGGCATGATGAGGATGCTCACTACCAGCATAAATCTTAAGCTTCTTGAGCATAGCTCTACCTAAGCGATTGTGGGGCACCATGCCCTTAACGGCATATTCAACGACGCGGGTAGGATGCTTACTGCGTAATTCCCCCAGAGTTAAGCTTTTCAACCCGCCTGGATACCCACTATGCCTATAGTAGATTTTCTGTTCCTCTTTCTTCCCCGACACTTTTATCTTAGCTGCGTTAATTATCACAACATAGTCACCAGTATCGAGGTTAGTGGAATAAATTGGCTTATGTTTACCCATAAGCAATATGGCTGCCTGAGATGCCAACCGCCCCAGAATTTTCTCTGAAGCATCAATTACATGCCACTCCCGTTTAATTTCTTTAGCTTTAGGGCTATAAGTTTTCACTATATTCTCCAAGAGGTCTAGGGTAATTGACTTTAGTAAGCCACAAACCACGAGCAGAAGCCATGGGGGTAGCTAAACCCAACCTCCTTGCCTCCATAATATCATAAAAATCACCAACCTCTATTTTACCCATGCCTAACCGAGTCAGGAGCCCCACTGTATTGCGTACCTGGTGAGGCAAAAAGGAGCTAGCTTCCACACGAAAAATAGCAAAATCTCCTCTTTTGTCAACTCCTGCTTTATAAACATTGCGCACAGTACTTCTTACATTATCTAAAGAAGTAGCAAAAGAGATAAAATCATGTTCGCCCTGCATAAATTGGCATGCCTTATTCATCGCTTCAATATTCATCACCTGAGGCATAAATTGAGCAAACATTTTACTGAACGGCGACCTAACTTTTCTATTCAAAATATAATAACAGTATTCTCGACTTACGGCATCATGTCTGACGTTGAAATCATCATTTACCCTGTAGGCCTCTTTAACCGCAATATCGCGGGGTAAATAATAGTTCAATGCTCTAATAAACGTCATCGTACTAAATTTAGACTTTGTCCAAAAGCTTACCACCTGGCACTTAGCATGCACGCCAGTATCAGTCCTGCTAGCTGCACCGATTCTACTTTTTTGTTCACAAAGCCTCTCTATAGCCTGTTCCAGTTCGCCCTGAACAGTAGCTAAATCAACCTGCCACTGAAAACCATGATACCGGGTGCCATCATATTCTACAACTAAAACAACCTGAGCAGGTTTCACTACTTAATTAACTCAATTTGAGCTATAGGAGCATTATCGCCACGACGATGCCCTAATTTCACCAACCGCGTATAGCCCCCTGCCCGGTCAGCATACCCCGGAGCAATTTCGTTAAAGAGCTTTCTAACAACTTCCTCATCAGTAATAAAAGCCAGAGCCCGCCGCCTTGAAGCAAGGCTGCCATCCTTCCCCAGGGTAATCATCTTATCAATTAAGCTTTTAATTTCCTTCGCCTTAGCCTCAGTAGTAACAATCCTCGCATTAGCCAAAAGAGCAGTCACTTGATTCCGATATAGCGACCAGCGGTGATAACTTGGCCTACCCAATTTCCGTCCAGCTATCCGATGCCTCATTTCTTTCTTGCCTTCCCTTCATTAAAAACAATAGGGAAACCTAACTTCGTCATTAATTCCTCTAGTTCTTCTTTAGAGTTCTTCCCAAAACCAACTAATGGCGGCAAACCTTCTCTGCCTTTCTCTATAAGTTGCCCTAAATTCAAAATGCCACCTCTTCTCAAACTATTACGAGCCCGAGTGGACAACCCCAGCTCTTCCAGAGAAGCATTATATTGTTCAGGAGACACTAACACGTCTTCAGATGGACCTGCTTGTCCTGACACCAGAATCTCAAGCTCCTTAAAAGAAGCGAGTTGATTAATTGCAATACTAGCACTTTGTCTGACCGCTTCCCATGGCTCAATGGTTCCATCAGTCCACAGTTCTATTATCAATCTCTCAGGGCTTCTTTCTTCACCAGGCCTAATAAGCTCTACGGAGAAATTTACCTTCCGTGTCGGAGAAAAAATAGCGTCTACTGGCAATGCCCCCACAGGCAAGCCATCAGCCGACTTAGCAGGCTCATAGCCCTTTCCTAATTCCACATTGAATCCAACATAAAGCTTGGCCTCCGCAGAATCCAGGGTGGCTAAGTGAAGCTCAGGATTGGCAATTTGAAAATCTACCGTTGGTTTAATGTCAGCAGCAGAAACTTCGCCTTCCCCTTCTACCTCCAAGACTAACTTTCCTGGCTGATGAGAAAGTGGCCGAAGTCTTAGCTCCTTAACATTCAATAGGAACTCAATGACATCCTCTTTAACATAAGGGATAATAGAAAATTCATGCTGGATTCCCTCGATTTCAAGCCATGTTACAGCAGCACCAGGCAAAAACCCAAGGAGCACGCGGCGCATAGCATTACCCAGGATAACACCCAATCCCCCCTCTAAAGGTTCAGCGACAAAACGCCCGTAATTACCAGCACTTTCAACACACTTTACACTTGGTATAGATAAATCCGCCAATAAAAATCTCCTGTGCTTTACCTCGAATAATACTCAACTATGATCTTCCCATTAAATATGGGGGCTATGTCATCCTTACCGGGCAAAGCTAAAATTCTACCTACCATCTTCTCTTCGTCTAAGCTTAGCCAACCGGGAGTAGATCTTCCCTTAATTTTCTCCACTAAGCTGCGATAGTATTCGGTTTTCTTGCTACCTTCCCGCCATTCAACAACATCTCCCAGTTTTACCAGGTAGGAAGGTATATTCACTCGTCTTCCATTCACTAATATATGACCATGGTTTACTATTTGTCTGGCCTGAGCACGTGAGTCAGCAAAAGCTAAACAGTAAACCACATTGTCCAATCGTCTCTCAAGTAGCATTAATAAGTTATCTCCACTAACTCCAGGGAGTTTCGTTGCCTCATTGAAAAAGCGGCGAAATTGCCGTTCTAGAACGCCATAACTAAAACGGACCTTTTGCTTCTCCTGCAATTGAAGGCCATGAAGTGAAATTTTACGCCGCCGCGCCGCACGCGCTCCAAGGCGCCCTCCAGGGCGTCCCGGACGAGAATTCCTCCTCTCTAGAGGACATTTGGGCGTAGCACACTTCTCGCCTTTAAGCATCAATTTCTCACTAAGATAGCGGCATAAACGACAAGCAGGCCCCGTGTATCTTGCCATATTATACTCTTCTCCTCCCCCGAGCGCGGCAACCATTATGAGGGATAGGGGTTACATCTCTAATAGCGGTCACGGTAAGCCCACTAGCCTGTAACGCACGAATAGCCGCTTCACGCCCACTGCCAGGACCTTTAACATAAACTTCAACCTGGCGTAAACCATCATTTACTGCCTGCCGCGCTGTCTCTCGAGCAGCTAATTGCGCAGCGTATGGAGTGCCCTTTCTGGAACCCTTAAATCCAGCGCTCCCTGAGCTTCCCCAGGATATAACATTGCCCTCCATATCGGCAATAGTAACAATAGTATTATTAAAAGTAGCTTGTATATAAACCCTACCTTCGATAACCTTCCTGCGCGTTCTTTTCCCTTTTTTAGTTCCTTTACTCTTTGGCATCCCTTAAATACAACCTCCCTATTTCTTAGTTACACCACGCCTTTGGCCTCTGCCAGCTACTGTTTTCCTTGCTCCCTTTTTACTGCGTGCATTAGTGCGCGTTCTCTGTCCATGAACCGGCAGGCCCATGCGATGCCTCGCCCCTCGCGTGCAACCAATATCAATAAGCCGCTTTATATTAAACTGGACTTCCCGTCTCAGGTCACCCTCTACCTTATACTCCTTGTCAATAATATTGCGTAATTGGCCAACCTGCTCCTCGGTAAGGTCTTTAACCCTAATATCAGGATCAATACCAGTAGTACTTAGAGCTTTTTGGCTCAACGACGCACCAACACCATAAATGTATTGCAATGCTACTTTAATCGGTTTACCATTAGGAAGGTCTACACTAGCTATACGTGCCACTACTTAATCTCCACGATTTCCAAAAAGGTATTTGACGTTTTCATTGGAAGAGTTAACCTTGCCTCTGTTTATGCCTCGGATTCTCACAGATAACCCTGACAACACCTTTCCTTCTAACAATCTTACACTTTTTACACCGACGTTTAACTGAAGCACTTACTTTCATTCCTAATCACCTGAAGTAAAACCCCACTATGATAAACTTTCCTGGTCACCTTGTCAAAGGTAGCACTATTTAAGCCTATAGGTAATCCTGCCACGGCCCAAATCATAAGGAGAAAGTTCCACTAAAACTCTATCCCCTGGCAAAATCTTAATGTAATGTTTCCTCATCTTCCCTGAAATATGTGCCAATACTATGTGCCCGTTAGCTAATTCCACACGAAACACAGTGTTAGGTAAACACACAGTGACTTTGCCCTCGACTTCTATCTTCTCTTGCTTAGTCATACTTTCCCTTAAGTGAGTATTCCAGCTTTGTTATCAGTAATAGCAATACTATGCACAAGTTATATTGAATCTAGTCCACAAGTCCTGAACCCATGGCTCACTCCCTTACTTAATTTACACAATATAGCTGCCAGAATCTTACCACATCGTTCCATGATTGCTATTCCCTCAGGAGATTTTACAATTACCATCTTAATCAGAGGCTTTCACATCCGCTGTCATGAAAGGTTTAAGCGCAGAGATTATTTCCCCAGCTACGTTTTGTATTCCAATATTGCCGTTGATTTCAATCAGCTTTCCCTGTTTCTTATAATAATCAACAATAGGCAAAGTTTGCTCAAAGAAAACTTTCAGCCGCTCTTTCACCGTTTCCTCTTTATCATCGGTACGCTGATACAATTCGCCACCACACTTATCGCATTTCCCCGCTACTCTGGATGGAGCAGCTGCCAGATGGTAAGGCGCCTGGCAATTTCGGCAAATCCAGCGCCCACTAAGACGTTTTATAAGTTCTTCCTGCGGTACACGTATATACACTGATTTATCTATGCTTTTCCCTTGTTCTGCGAGAGCTTTATCTAAAGCCTCGGCTTGTTCTAAAGTCCGTGGAAACCCATCAAAAACACAGCCCGAAGCACAATCAGACAGTCCTATTCTCTCCAGGATCATATTAATCGCTATTTCGCTGGGACCCAACTCCCCTCTTTCCATGTAAGATTTAGCCAGGAGTCCCAGTTCAGTCTTTTCCTCCAATGCCTGCCGAAATAAATCTCCAGAGGCTACATGAGGTAAATTCAATTTCCGACAAAGAATATTCGCTTGAGTTCCCTTGCCAGCCCCCGGAGCCCCCAATACAATGATATGCATTTTACCTCCGTCTATTTCAGGAAACCCTCATAGCGGCGCATTGTTAGCTGAGATTCCAGTTGCTTCATAGTGTCCAAAGCAACACCAACGGCTATCAACATAGCAGTGCTTTGAATTGTTAATGCGGTAATACCTGTAATATCTCTGACAACAAAAGGTATAAGCGCCACCAACGCCAAAAATAGAGCGCCTCCAAAGGTGAGATGCTTTATGACTCGATTCAAATAATCAGCGGTAGCCTTTCCCGGGCGAATCCCAGGTATAAAACCACCCTGCTGTTGCAAACTCTGCGGCAGATTCATTTGTTCAAATATGACCATGGTGTAAAAGAATGCAAAGCCGATTACCAGGGTAAAATATAAACTTCTATAAATCAAGCCCAGAGGGAGAGCTACCTGGGGATTAAAAATTCGCATAATATTGCTAGCCAGGTTAGGATCATGGCCTACCGGACTGGCAAAGTAGCTCGCTATTGTTCCTGGAAACGTCATTAGAGCTATAGCAAAAATAAGAGGAATCATTCCTGCTGTGTTTACACGCAATGGAATATAAGTTGAGCCTGATTGTCGATACATGCGGCCACCACGAATAGTGCCACGCGCATATTGCACAGGAATACGGCGGTGAGCTTCGATAAATACGACAATGAGCACCAGTGTAGCCACAGCAACAATAATGAAAACAGTCAACCCTATAGGATCTCCCTTAGCCAGAAAAGCACGCCCGATCATATCTGGCAAGCTAGCTATGATACCAGCAAAAATGATCATCGATATTCCATTGCCAATACCACGTTCAGTAATTAACTCGCCCAGCCAAACAAGGAATACTGTGCCCGCAGTCAACGATGTCACTATAACAGCTACAGTTAGCGGCTCAACTTGTCCAATAGCCCCTTGGCTCCGCAATAAAGCAATCTGCCCGTAGCCTGACGTGGCCGCTAAAGGCACGGTTAGCAAATGAGTGATACGATTGATTCTACGCTGGCCAGATTCCCCTTCGCGAGCAATGCTCTGAAGGGCAGGAATAACTGGAACTAACAATTGCATAATTATCGAGGCAGTTATATAAGGATATACACCTAAGGCAGCCACGCTAAATCTTTTCATGGCACCGCCACTGAAGAGATCAAGCATGCCTAAAATTTGATTCTGCTCAAATAACTTCTGTAACGCATCAATGTTTACTCCAGGCAAAGGAACATGGGCTACAAAACGAAAAATCATCAGCAAACCCAGGGTAAAAAGAATTTTTTGCCTTAAATCCGGCAGGCTAAACACATCTTTCATTGCCCGGATAAGGCGGGGTTGAGTTTCTTTACGCTGCACTTATATCCTCTCCACCTTCCCCCCAGCGGCGACGATTTTTCTCTCTGCCGCTGCAGAGAATTTGTTAGCTTTGACTACCAAAGAGTGTTGAACATCACCACCACCAAGAATTTTAGTGGGGCGGTTGAGAGACTTAATCGATCCTGTTTTCAGTAGCTCTTCCGCGTTTACCTCGCTCCCCGAAGGAAAACTATCGAGCTCACCCACATTAACGATATTATATTCACTTTTGAAAATGTTAGTGAAGCCCCTTTTCCTCGGCAAACGCCTTATAAGGGGTAATTGGCCGCCTTCGAATCCAATGCGCACACCACCTCCGGAGCGAGATTTCTGCCCTTTACAACCACGCCCTGAATAAGTGCCATGACCACTGCCATCGCCTCTGCCCACTCGTTTTCTCTTATGCTTAGCACCCAAAGGAGGTTTTAATTCACTCTGTTTCATTCACATCCTCTTCTTGAATTTCAAGGTTAAGCCCACCATCAGTCTCAACCTCCCCAGTTTCCCTTAAGTTTGACAAGGCAAGCATGGTCGCCTTAATTACATTAATCTGATTGCGGCTACCCAGAGATTTACTAATAATATCCTTTATGCCTGCCAATTCAAGCACTGCTCGAATAGCATTGCTTGCAACTATGCCAGTACCTGGCGCCGCCGGCTTGAGTAAAACCTTAGATGCTCCAAACTTAGCTAAAATTTCATGGGGAATAGTAGTACCGGCGCCAGGTACTTCAATTAACTTTTTCCGCCCTGCAGCGCTTGCTTTGTGAATTGCATCAGGAACACCAGCAGCTTTAGCTATGCCAACCCCCACATGCCTTTTCCCATCGCCAACCACCATTAAAGCCCTGAAGCGAAGTCTCTTGCCGCCCTTAACTACTTTAGTTACGCGGTTAAGTTTTATTAACTTCTCCTCTAATTCCAGCTCTGGAACTTCAATTCTAGCTCTCTTACCAACCATTTTAGTAACTGCTTTCATAAATAGACCTCTTATGTTTTGCTTAACTCAACAAGGCTATAAATTACACCACCTCAAAACAAAAGCCCAACTTGCCTGGTAGCCTCAGCGAAAGCCTTAACTCTGCCATGATATTTATAGCCACCACGATCAAAAACCACGCTACTAACTCCTTTGCCTAACGCCCTTCGCGCAAGTAATGAGCCCACAAGTTCAGCCTTCTTAGTTTTCGACATTTGCTCAGTTTCATCTTTTACCTCAGCATCAAGAGTACCCGCTGCAACTAAGGTTCGGCCCGTAGAATCATCTATAATTTGGGCATAGAAATGGTTCGAACTTCGGAAGACACATACTCGAGGGCGCAAGGCTGTACCAGTTACCTTTTTCCTTACCCTCTTATGGCGTATCTTCCGAATCAATCTTGCATCTGTCTTAGCCATACTATATCACTCTCCAGACGCTCTACCAGCTTTACCAGGTTTAAGACGCAGTTTCTCTCCAGCTAATTTGATTCCCTTTCCCTTATAATGGTCACTAGGACGTATAGCTCGAATTCTGGCTGTTACTTCGCCAACAACTTCTCTATCAATGCCACTAATACAAACGCGGTTCGTCCCCTCAACAGTTACATCAACATTAGGTGGAGGAGAAAATTTCACAGGATGACTATATCCCACCTGAAGCTCTAAGTTATCGCCAATCCTCTGGGCTCTGTAACCTATGCCATTTATTTCTAAAACTTGCTCAAAGCCCTTGCTCACTCCCTCAACCATATTAGCCAAAAGGCTGCGAGTAAGCCCATGCAGGGCACGATCAATTCTGTTATCGCTAGTCCGTGTCACAAGCAATTTCCCATCCTTCAAAGCGATCAAAATAGCTGTGGGAAAACAACGATGCAATTCGCCTTTTTCCCCTTTTACTGTTACTTCGTTGTTATCCTCTACCTTTACCTCAACACCTTGAGGTATAACAATAGGAAGTGAGCCAACTCTAGACATCCATTCCTCCTAGATCAACTTACCATACGTAACACAGGATTTCACCGCCAAGATGGCGTCGCCACGCCCCCTGACCAGCCATAATGCCTTTAGGTGTTGACAAAATAGCAATGCCCAAGCCTCCGTACACACGTGGAATTTCACGTCTTCCCACATAAATTCTCAAGCCAGGCTTGCTCACTCGCTCTAAACCCGATACAGCCGGCTGGTTATCTATATACCTAAGCTGAATTTTTATCATCGGCTGTGGTTTATCTTTAATAATCTCATAGCCATTAATAAAACTCTCTTCCTTAAGGATTTTGGCAATAGAAAGTTTTGTTCGGGAGGCAGGCACCAGCACATCGCTATGACGCACCATGATAGCATTGCGAATTCGAGTCAACATATCAGCGATTGAATCAGTAACTGCCATAGAAACTCCTTACCAACTTGATTTCCTTACTCCAGGAATTTCGCCAGTCACAGCGAGTTCCCGGAAACAAATACGACATAAACCAAATTTGCGCATATAAGCACGTGGCCTGCCGCACAATTGACAACGGTTGTGTTGCTGTACTTTGTATTTCGGCGTTCTCTTTGATTTTACAATTTTAGACGTTTTAGCCATTTTAACCCTTCCTAAAAGGCATACCCATGAGTTCCAGCAAACTCCTGGATTCATCATCATTCTTAGCTGTAGTAACTACTGTCACCTGAAGACCACGAATTTTATCCACCTTAGCATAATCTATCTCAGGGAAAACTATCTGCTCTCTTATGCCTAGATTATAGTTACCCTGACCATCAAAAGAGTCCGCTGTTATCCCACGAAAATCACGGAAACGCGGCAGGATAACATCAACTAATTTAGAGAAAAAATCGTACATTCGCCTGCCTCGTAGCGTCACCATCATCCCGATAGGCATACCAGCCCTTACCTTAAAGGAAGCAACAGATTTTTTAGCACGCGTGATCACAGGATGTTGCCCAGAGATTATGGTTAAATCTCTCTCCGCCGCTTCAATAACTTTTGGGTTTTGCGTTGCTTCGCCTAAGCCAATACTAAGCACAATCTTCTCCAGCTTGGGTAGCTGCATCACATTATCATATCCAAGACTAGCCTTGAGCTGAGGAACTATTTCTGTTAAATATCTCTCTTTCAACGCAGATGCCATATCTAGTCAATCACCTCGCCACAGGAATGGCAAACTCGAACTTTCCGACCATCATCAAGAAACCGAAAGCCTACACGAGTAGATTTACCACATTTATCACACACTAACATCACATCAGATACATGAAGTGGAGCTTCAAGCTCAATTATGCCACTTTGCCGAGCTTTACCACTAGTTCGCGAATGGCGCTTAATCATGTTAACTCCTTCCACTACTATCCTCTCACTCTTTGAGATAACATGACGCACTTTCCCCTTTTTCCCTTTATTCTTGCCAGCGATACAGATAACTGTATCCTCTTTCCTAATCTTCACTATCAAAGAACCTCTGGGGCCAAGGATATCACCTTGGCAAAATTCTTATCCCTGAGTTCACGAGCAACAGGTCCCAAAATACGGCTGCCTTGAGGATTATTTTTTTCGCCCAGAATGACCGCAGCATTTTCATCAAACCTGATATAGGAACCATCAACGCGGCAATAAGGTTTAGCTACACGTACGACTACAGCTCGCACAACTTCCCCTTTCTTCACCATCCCGCGTGGTACAGCTCGTTTTACTGTAGCCACAATAATATCACCAACAGATGCATACCTTCTCCTGCTTCCGCCAAGCACGTTAATACACATAATTTCCTTGGCTCCAGTATTGTCAGCTACCTTAAGTCTAGTATAGGCCTGAATCATTTTTCTCCGCTCCCCACTGATTCTATCTCAGATAACTCCCCCCTGGATATTATCTCTACCATTTGCCATCTCTTTTCCTTAGATAAGGGACGCGTCTCCACAATTTTTACTTTGTCTCCAACTTTACAGACATTGCCTTCATCATTAACTTTATATCTCTTGGTGCGCTTGACAGCTTTCTTATAAAGCGGGTGCCGCCTTACTGTTTCCACCACCACCACCACAGTTTTGTCCATCTTGTCACTCACCACCTGCCCCGTTCTAACTTTTCTCTTTCCTATGTAGTTCATTCTGCACCAAGCTCTCTTTCTCTCAAAATAGTCTTCATTCTAGCAATGTTCTTCTTAACTCTGGGAATCTCACAATGGTTAACCAGCTGTCGAGTTGCCAGACGGAAGCGAAGATTAAGAAACTCCTCACGAGAATCTTCCAGTTTTTTTAACAATTCCTCATCACTTAAAGCGCGAATTTGATCAGTTTTCAACCCTCATTCTCCTTCATTACAAAACTAGCAGCAATAGGAAGTTTATAACAGGCAAGGCGCACTGCCTCCCGAGCCATATCCTTAGTTACATCGCCTAACTCAAACATAATTCTACCTCGTTTAACCACAGCCACCCAATGATCAGGAGCACCTTTGCCGCTACCCATCCTCGTTTCCGCTGGTTTTTTAGTTACACTCTTATCGGGGAAAATGCGTATCCACAGCTGGCCTCTATGCATTAAACATCGTACCAGAACACGCCGCACTGCCTCAATTTGCTTCTCGGTTATCCATGCCGACTCATCAGCTCTTAAGCCAAAATCGCCAAATGCGATAGTGACCCCCCTGTGCGCCGCCCCCTTCATTCGCCCCCTATGAACTTTGCGATACTTCACTCGTTTCGGCTGCAACGCTTTTCTCCCTTATTTTATTAGGAACAAAATCACCTCTATAAATCCAGACTTTGACTCCAATGCACCCCATCATGGTACTAGCTTCAGCAAAACCATAGCTGATATCAGCACGTAATTTATGCAATGGCATTTGCCCCTGGTGGGACATCTCAGACCTAGCGATTTCACGTCCGCCAAGTCTTCCTGCACATCTTACCTTTACCCCTTTAGCCCCCGCTTGCATGGTTCTAAAGGCAGCCTGTTTCATAGCGCGACGAAAAGGTATTCTGCCTTCGATTCGGTCAGCTATACTTCGAGCCACCAGACAAGCCTCAAGTTCAGGCCGCTCAATTTCTCTGATAGTTAATCTAACTCTCTCACCGCTGATTCCTTCCAATTTTGCCCTCAGCGCTTCCACATTCTGCCCTCTCTTACCAATCAAAACACCAGGGCGGCCAGAGTAAAGAGTTAAGCATAACTCTCCGCCCGGCCGTTCAATTTCCAGCCGAGCAATATCCCCATTAGCACACTCCTGTTTAACAACCCTGCGTAGCTTCAGATCATCCTGCAAAAACTGTGCGTAGTGCTTCCTGGCATACCACTTAGCATGCCAATCACATGTAATACCCAGTCTGAAACCATAAGGGTGAACTTTTTGTCCCAAACTACTTCTCCTCCACTAAAACTGTAATGTGGCTGGCTCGCTTCAAGATAGGGCTTATTCTTCCTCTGGATTTAGGCCGGAATCTCTTTAAAGTCCGCGCCTCACCAGCAAAAATGGCTGCAATCCTGAGGTCAGCAGGTGACATTTGGAGGTTGTTCTCTGCATTAGCAGATGCTGACTTAATCACTTTGGCTACAGCTTTAGCTGATGGGGTAGTCAAAAAGTTCAGCATAGTTAAAGCCTCATCAACTTTTTTACCTCTAACCCTATCTATCACCAGACGGACTTTCCGTGGTGAAACACCAACATCTTTAGCTACAGCTTTTACTTTCACTGTAATTTATCTCCCCGCCTGCGCAGTAATTTTAGCCTTAGTAACATGCCCTCTAAATGTTCGAGTGGGCGCAAATTCAGCCAGTTTGTATCCTACCATATTTTCAGTAATGAAAACGGGCATATGTTTCCTGCCATTGTGCACAGCAATGGTGTGCCCTATCATCTGCGGCAAAATAGTAGAGGCACGAGACCAAGTCTTTATCACTGTTTTCTCCCCTGAACTATTGAGCACCTCTATCTTCTTGAGCAACTTGGCATCACAATAAGGGCCTTTCTTGCGTGATCGAGACATTCTATTTCCTCCGCCTGACAATCATTTTATCTGATACTCTGCGACGCCGCGTTTTGTACCCCAATGCTGGTTTTGCCCACGGCGTTTTAGGGTGTTTTAATCCTATCGGCGATCTACCTTCACCACCCCCATGAGGATGATCTCGAGGGGTCATAGCAGACCCTCGAACCGTAGGACGTATACCCAGCCACCTTTTACACCCAGCCTTGCCAAGCCTCATGTCCCCGTGATCAACATTCCCTATCTGCCCGATAGTAGCACGACATCTCTGATGAAATTTACGCAATTCGCCCGAAGGCAAACGAAGCACTACATACCCACTTTCTTTACTCATAACCTGGGCAGCTACGCCAGCACTGCGAACAAGCTGCCCTCGCTTGCCAGGAACAAACTCAATATTGTGAACCAGCGTACCTGGAGGGATCGAGCCTAGCGGTAAGGTGTTCCCAGGTTTTATCTCAACTTCGTCGCCAGCTATTATAACATCACCTATCCCAAGACCCAAAGGAGCAAGAATATAACGCTTTTCACCATCCACGTAGTAAATTAAGGCAATCCGGGCTGACCTATTAGGATCATATTCAATGGTAGCTACCTTGCCAGGGATACCAAGCTTATCCCTGCTAAAATCGATAATACGAAGTTTACGCTTACTTCCTCCACCCTGATGGCGTACCGTTATTACACCACGATTATTGCGCCCCGCTTTCTTTTTCAGGCGAACAAGCAAGGATTTCTCGGGTGCTACCTTGCTTAGATCTCCGAAATCCATCGCAACTTTACCTCTCCTGCCTGGAGAGGTTGGCTTATAAGTCTTTAATGCCATTTTTATTGGTGCTTCCTTTGCCAACGTGTTTTCTTGAGGAGCTTCTTATGATGATGCTTTGACATCATCTTCTTTCTCCATTTAACTACTGAACCCAAAATTCCACCTCTATAATCATAATTTAAACACCTTCAAAAAGGGTGATCTTAGATCCCGGTTCCAATCCAACTATGGCTTTCTTCCAGGATGGTCCCGTCACCTCTCGCCTGCCCATTCGTTTCGTCTTCCCATGAACAATTATTACATTAACTTTGACCACCTTCACCTTAAAAGTCTTCTCCACCGCTTCTTTAATCTGATGTTTTGTAGCTCCATTAGCTACCTTAAAGACATATTTGTCCTCTTCTTTAAGCAAAGTAGTTTTTTCTGTAATTAAAGGACGTCTCAACACTTCATAAAGATGCACTTTTAATTACTCCTTAACCCCCAAATTCTCTCTATATTATATAGGGCCGGGACAGAGATGACTAACACTTTGTAAGAAAGTAGATCCAGTACGTTAACCAGAGACGAAGGTAGAGTTTTAACATTAGCTAAATTGCGAGCTGACTTAATCATATTAGGATTGGAATGTTCGCTAACAATCAGGGCAGTAGAATCAACACCAAATGCCGCTAGAATATCAACTATGCCCTTCGTTCTCGGTTTCTCAAAGGCGAATTCTTCTATCGCCTTCAGGTTTTCCTCTCTAATTTTAGAGGAAAGGACACATTTTAAAGCTAAACGCCTCATCCTCCTGGGCATAGCTTGACGATATGAACGTGGGTTGGGTCCAAAAGCTACTCCACCTCCCCTGAGAAGTGGTGACTTAATATCGCCCCGCCTTGCCCTTCCAGTATGCTTCTGAGCATAAAGCTTCCTCGTGCTACCTCTAACCTCACCCCTCGACTTAGTAGACGCAGCTCCTTGACGCCTGTTAGCCATCTGCATCACCATTGCCTGATGGACCACGGCCTCATTAAAAGGAACCCCAAAGACTTCCTCGCTAAGCTCTACTTGGTTAACAACTTCACCTGTTGAGTTATAAACGGGAATTTGCACTCTCTACTTCCTCACCTTTTTAATAATTAGTAACCCATTTCTGGCCCCTGGCGCAGACCCTTCAACCAGCAACAAACCACGATCCGCATCAACCTTAACTACCCTGATGTTGCGCACAGTGACTTTCTTACCTCCCATGCGCCCTGGCATACGCTTCCCCTTCAACACCCGGCCCGGAGATGTAGTGGCACCAATTGAGCCAGGAGCACGGTGACGATCGGTTTGCCCGTGGGTTTTTGGCCCACCGGCAAAATGATAGCGTTTTACTACCCCTGCAAAACCCCTGCCCTTGGATAAGCCACTTACACTCACAAAATCACCTGAATTCAAAAAACCCACATCCACCTTATCACCACGCTTAACTGAGCTTACATCTACATCTCTGAATTCGTGTAGATGCCTAACCTCACTTATATCCTTAAGGTGTCCTTTCTGTGAAGCATTGAGACGCTTAGCTCGCCCAAAGCCCAGCTGGACAGCTTCATAACCATCTTTGCCCAGGTCCTTTATCTGGGTAACGAAACAAGGACCTGCCTCAATAGCAGTTATCCCTACCATTTCCCCATTTTCCAGGATAATCCTGGTCATACCTATCTTCTTGCCAATAATAGCTGTCAACATAGATTCGTTATAACCTGATATCTATTTCCACTCCAGAAGCCAAATTAATCTGGGTCAAAGCGTCTATAGTTTTAGAAGTTGGTTGCAAAATATCAATAAGCCGCTTATGAGTGCGAATTTCAAATTGCTCTCTCGAATCCTTATCAATATTCGGAGAGCGGATGACACAAAATTTTTCTATATGCGTAGGCAGAGGTACCGGACCAGCAATTGTAGCTCCAGTACGTTCCACCGCTTCTATTATTTGCATTGTCGCTTGGTCAACTAACCTGTGATCGAAACCTTTAATTTTGACACGAACTTTCTGAGTGCTCATTTATTTCACCCTGGTGCTAGCCATAATCTGCTCGCTTAAATCAGCAGGTATCTTTTCATAACGATAAAACGCCATAGTGTAAGTTACTCTACCCTGACTGAGTGACCTCAAATCACCAACGAAACCAAAAGTTTTTGCTAAAGGAACAAAGCAACGAACAACACTGGAATCTTTGTAAGATTCAACCACCTCAATACGAGCCCTTCGCGAATTCAAATCACCAATAATGTCTCCCAAAAATTGAGCTGGCACCATTATTTCCGCTTTCATAATTGGCTCCAGGATAACAGGCTTAGCCCTGGTTACAGCCTTCTTTGCAGCCATTGAGCCTGCTATTTTAAAAGCCAGGGCTGAAGAGTCAACATCGTGGAAACTGCCATCATACAAAGCCGCCTTAATATCCACCACAGGATAACCAGCCAGCCGTCCGCTTTGCAAAGCCTCTTTAATTCCAGTTTCCACGGACGGAATAAATTCCTTCGGCACGACGCCATTGCGAGTTTGGTCGCAAAACTCGAAACCGCTGCCTCGTTCTCCAGGTTCGAGCTTAATCCAGACATGTCCATACTGCCCTTTGCCACCCGACTGGCGAACAAATTTCCCCTCAGCTTCTACGGGTACAGTGATTGTCTCTTTATAAGCTACTTGAGGCTCGCCAGTTTTTACTTTTACCCCGAATTCGTGAGATATACGCTCTATCACCACTTCAAGGTGCAGTTCACCCATCCCTGAGATAAGCATCTGACCTGTCTCCGTGTCGCTATGAACTTTAAAGGTAGGATCCTCCTCAGCAAGCTTAGCTAAAGCACTACCCAACTTCTCCTGATCAATTTTACTTTTAGGTTCTATAGCCATTGAAAGTACGGTATCAGAAAAATGTATCACCTCAAAAAGCATTGGGCTAGCAGCATTACAAAGAGTATCCCCTGTCGACGTCTTCCTGAGCCCCACAGTAGCCACAATACTACCCGCTTCAGCCTCCCCAATCTCCTCACGATGATTAGCATGCATAAGATATAGCCTGCCCAAATGCTCTTTTACCCCTTTTGTAGCATTAAAAACTTGCGCTCCAGTTTTCACATTACCCGAATATACACGCAGGTAGATTAATCTACCCATAAACGGGTCAGAAACAACCTTAAAAGCTAAAGCTGAAAGAAGATTTTCGTCGTCTGCTCGGCAAAAAATTTCCTTCCCGTCTCTAGAATTGATAGCGCAAACAGGAGGAACATCCAAAGGTGAAGGAAGATAATCTACAATAGCATCAAGTAACGGCCTGATTCCCTTACCCCTTAGCGCACTACCACAAAGAACAGGCACTATACGGTTAGCTGCGGTCAATCTTCTTATAGCTGTTTTAAGCTGAGAAATAGAGATTTCCTCACCCTCAAGATAGTTAAGCATGATCTGGTCATCATCCTCAGCTAATTTCTCAATAAGCGCTCGACGATAGCTAGCCACAGTATCCTTATCACTTTCCGGTATAGCGCCTTCTATCGGCATTAGCTGGGGGTCATCTGCGAAATTAACTACCTTATTCTCCACGAGATCAATAATTCCCTTGAATGAGCTCTCAGCACCTAATGGAATTTGCACCGGCAAGACCCTGGCTCGCAACCGTTCCTCAATCATGGATACTGTGCCATGAAAATCGGCACCAGTTCTATCCATCTTATTAATAAAGCAAATCCTGGCCACATTATACTTATCTGCTTGACGCCACACAGCCTCCGATTGAGCTTCCACTCCAGCCACAGCATCAAGCACTACAACACCACCATCTAATACCCGCAGGCTGCGTTCTACCTCAGCAGCGAAATCCACATGTCCAGGCGTATCAATAATATTGATGCGATGCCCCTCCCAGTAACAAGTAGTAGCTGCCGCCGTGATGGTAATACCACGCTCTCGCTCCTGCTGCATCCAATCCATCACGGTAGTTCCCACATCTACCTCACCAATTTTATAAGTACGACCTGTGTGGTAAAGAATCCTCTCAGTAGTCGTGGTTTTCCCAGCGTCTATGTGAGCAATAATTCCTATATTTCGTATATTTTCTAAAGGGAAAGTCCGTGACATAAGCTTACTCTTTACCTCAACCATTGTTTTAACTGTCATTCTCCCTCACCAACGATAATGGGCAAAGGCTCTATTAGCCTCAGCCATCCTGTGAACATTATCACGCCTTTTGATCGTCGCCCCCTGCCCCTGAATTATATCTACCAGCTCGAGGGCCAATTTCTCCGCCATAGACTTCCCACTGCGCGCCCTCGCTGATACAATAATCCAGCGCATTGCTAAAGTACGCCCGCGCTCTTTCTCTACTTCTACAGGGATTTGGTAGGTAGCACCCCCAACACGACGCGGCTTCACCATGAGAAGCGGTGTGGCATCACTAATTGCTTGTTCTAAAGTTTTCACAGGATCATTATTAAGCTGCTGGCCAGCAATTTGCATTGCGGTGTAGATAATACGCTCAGCCGTAGCTTTTTGCCCTCTTAACATAACCTTATTAATAAATTTGGCTACAATGACATTG
Source organism: uncultured Dehalococcoidales bacterium (assembly GCA_964509565.1). Taxonomy (GTDB): domain Bacteria; phylum Chloroflexota; class Dehalococcoidia; order GIF9; family AB-539-J10; genus JAGMDB01. Next base: position 24,206 of record CAZDXE010000002.1, read on the forward strand.
CCATATCTAGCATCCGGAGGCATTACCCTCTTTGTTACTCTCTTAGCTCTTCTCGGCATTCAACACCTTCATCATTTTTTGGGTTGTTTAGCACCATATTTACTACGGCCCCTCTTTCGGCCAACCACCCCTTCAGTATCCAGTGTGCCACGAATAATATGGTAGCGGATCCCAGGAACATCCTTGACCCTGCCACCACGAATCAAAGCCACCGAGTGCTCCTGCAAATTATGTCCTTCACCAGGGATGTAAGCATTCACCTCCAACCCATTAGTTAACCTAACACGAGCAACTTTGCGCAACGCTGAGTTCGGTTTCTTGGGAGTGACAGTCTTAACCTGAATGCAAACACCCCGCATCTGCGGTGATCCCTCAGTCCATTTCGTCTTACCTTTCACTGCATTATAAGCAAAATGCAGTGCAGGAGCTTTAGTTCGCTTGGAAAATTTTCGTCGCCCCTTGCGAACAAGTTGATTAACTGTTGGCATTTCCGTAATCTCCTATATTTCTGGACAATCAAAAAACCGCCTAGTTATACACCGGTCTACTTTCTCTAAGATTAGAACCACGCTCGGCCCAAACTAGCCAGTTCTGTAATCCCTATATTTCAGTAGGTAGACAGCAAGTTTGCAGACTAACACAAGCAGGTAGAAAAGTCAAACAAATGTTGTGCGGTATGTTTTGTGAAGGGGCAGGAATCACTGGACTTCACCTAGTTTCGTATTGTGGCGTATGTATTTGTAAATTTCAACGATAGTAGCCGCCAAAGGGACAGCTAATATTATCCCCCAGAAACCAGCGATATACGCTCCCAAGACAAGTAACACAAGGGCAATAGCAGGATGTATCCGCAGGTAGCTACCCTGAATTCTAGGAACAAGTAGATTATTTTCCAATAACTGCACGGCCAAAAAGAGGATAGCTACCCAAATAGCTTTTCCCGGCGCCGTAGCTAAGGTAACTATCACAGCAGTAGCACCAGCAATCCATGGCCCTAATATCGGGATAAACTCGGCTATTCCAGCAATAATAGCTAGCGTCGTGGCGAATTGTACCCTTAGAGCAAATAACCCCACAAAACAGAGGTAAGCCACAATGCCTGCGAGCACCAACTGGGCACGAACATATCGTCCCAGTACTCCTCCAAGAATTGCAGCGATATGCTTAATATGCTCAGCAGCCCATTGCGGGAGAACCGAGTAAAAACTCTTGCTTAACTTTTCTGAATCCTTTAAGAGAAAGAACAGAAAAACAGGCAGGACAACAAGACTAAGAGCCGAGCCAAAAGTGTTCGGTATAGATGAGACCCGATTGAGAAAAGCATCTTTTATGGCATTACCAACTGTTACCCCTGTATCTACAATAAATTCATCTATATACTGCTGCACCTCTGGAGGAAATGCGTGGCGAAAACTTTCAAGCCATCCCTGGAGTACAAATAGGCTCCTAGAAATATAGTATGGTGCATTGTATAAAAGAACAGAAAGGGCAGCAATAACCGTGGTGGCAAGATAATAGAAGAAAAAGCCAATCAACCCAAAAAGCATTACAAGGAATAATATTATTAAGGAGATTCGTTTAGCCTGCCTCCACTTGCCAGGACGAACCACTTTCTTCTCCGTCCATGAAAGGAGCGGCAGAAAAAGGTAAGCGAGCCCTAATCCCAGGACAAAGGGAAATAAGGCATTCCACCAGGCACAGAGCAGGCAAAGAACTACAATTACGGCTGCCACAAAGGATATGGAGCGCCAGTATCTTCTGAGCACACTACTATCTATACCCAAGATAAACCTCCATCGTCCCAGGGGATATGGCACAGAATATCCGGCTTGCATACACAAGCATTATAACCACCATCTAGCTTGTTCGGATGCCATATAGCCAATCTGAATCGCTTCCCTGAAACCCCTTAGTTTAGAGTACAGGATAAACCAATCTTCGAGGGTTACTTGAATAAGTTATCGTACCTACCCACTACAGCTGGAGTTTCATTTTTTCGCTTGCTCTTCAGCTTTCTCCGCCTTCGCTTCTACCTTTTTCATCATTTCGGCAGCGGATTTCTCTACTTTCCCAGCGATTTCGGCCGTTTGTTCTCTAACCCTCTTTACCTCTTCACCAAATCTCTGCCTTGTTTCTTCTCCTGTTTGTGGAGCATAGAGAAACCCGATAGCGAGGCCCACCAGTACTCCCATAACAAATCCAGTAACAAATCCAGAAGATACATTCTTGTCAGCCATGTCTCCCTCCCTATTTCTTTCTAAAAAACTTGCTAATCGCATTAAACCCTCGAAGAGCGCCCTGAACAAAGATTGCCAACCCGATCACAGGTTTAATTACCTGATCCCTCACAGTGGAAGTAACTTCTTGAATATTTTTTGAAGTAGTTTCAAAAGAATCTAGCGCAGCTTTAACCCTGCGATAAAACAAACACACCAATACAGCAACGAAAATAGACACTATTACCGTCACGGCTCCTGAGATACAAATAATCAAATCTCTGAACCAGACAACATCCATTAGAACCACCTCCTTTTCTACAAGCAATTTACATAATTGTATAACTATGTAATTATATCACCTCTAAGCATTACAACAAAAAACATAAAATTTCTGGGCCGAACGCCCAGAACAAGAAGGAGGATACACATGGCTGTTAAAATAGTAACTGATAGTACATCTGATATTCACAGTGATGTAGCACAGGCACTGGGAATTACAGTGGTGCCCCTGTACATCCATTTTGACAATGGAATATATCAAGATGGCGTTGATATCAAGACCGCCGAATTTTATCACAAGTTAGTAACAGAGCCTAACCTTCCCAAAACTTCAGCACCGTCTTCTGGGATGTTCACAGAAACCTACGAAAAACTCTCTGCTGAAACCGATGAAATCATCTCCATTCACATCTCTTCCAAGCTCAGTGCCACATACAACTCTGCCTTGCTGGGCAAAGAGGGAATGGACACACATTGCCACGTAGAAGTAATTAATTCCTTCTCAGCAACCATCGGCTTGGGGCTTATAGTTATAACCGCTGCCAAAGCAGCACTTGCTGGGGCAAACCTGGATGAAATCACAGCTATAGTAACGCAGACCATTCCCAAAACACACTGCTTCGGCATGGTAGATACTCTGGAATATCTGCACAAGGGAGGACGCATAGGCAAGGCACAGGCGCTCTTAGGCTCAATGCTCAATGTCAAACCTCTAATAAATGTACAAGATGGAGAGATATATCCACTAGAAAGGGTGCGTGGTCGCCCCAAGGCTCTAGCCAGATTATATGAATTGACAAGCAACTTTCACCACATCAAAGAGATGGCCGTAGCTCACGCCACCACCCCTGATGAGATGGAGGTATTGGCTGAACGCATAGCTCCATTATTTCCTCAAGGGCAGATATATAAATCAACGTGCGGAGCAACTATAGGGACTTACCTGGGACCGGGTTGCCTAGTCATAGCTGCTATTGAAGAGGAATCCTGACGCAAAAACTAGCATTGTCCTCCGAGTAAACCAGAAGAGCTATCTACGTTCTAGGGCAAGGTAAACCTCAAGACAATTTCCTGGCATGAAGCACCCATAACGCCCCTGCCACCAACATTGGCAGTGGGTAAACGAGGAATGTCCATAGAAGATTCATCGGATTAGCTATAAGGCTGATGGTAAAGAGTATCCCGGTGACAATGCCGCCTACAATCAGCCACCAACCACCTATCCGCTGGTGATGCCAAGCTACAGCAGTAGCCGCAATCATTGAGATGGGACCAAATAGCAGGAGAACGCAATCCTCGAGACCAGGAATACCTCCAAAGTCTCCGCTGATGCCCTCACCAATGGCAAAAGTCAGAAACAGAATCCCAAAAGCAACACCTATTCCCAGTGCAGTGTAACGCATCCAATACATAATATTCCTTGTACTCAAGGCATTATAGCAAATCTGCCTGCTATCTCATAGCCATTTCTTCACTATAATGCCTGATATGAAGAATTTGTACTACCGTGCCGTAATCCCGTTGATTCATTTGCTCACTTCCCCTACTATTTCCAACCAATTCTCTGACCTCAATAAAGTTTCATTCCAGCAACGCCTTTGGCTTTCGTTCATGCACCAGTCAAGCTGTTCATATAATAGCCCATCATGGTTTCTGCGGCTGGCGCTGTGCTTGTATAGATACCACCTCGCTTCCCGATTCGAATAGTTGTGATTTAATTTCATGCACCAGTCCCCAGGATTGTGCCTCCTCTGGGGTTAGAGTTACTCTTTCGATCATGGCATTCGTCACATCCTCTACATTTTTGCCTGTATTTGCTGCGATTACTTTTGCGATGTTCTCGATGTCAATTCTTAGTCCTTTCAACCTTTCCTCTAATTGCTTTTCTTCTAAGCTCTGATTGCCCTTAAATTGAACGTTAACGGCATGAAGCAAAAATCTCGCTTGCGGCACCGATAACCTTCTCGAGCCAGCACAATACAAGACGATGCCTATCGAATCGACGCTGCCAAAGTTGTGCGTAGTTATCCTGGCAGGCAATCCTTTGAGATAATTATATGTGCTCAAACCATGAATAACAGAGCCGCCAGGTGAGGAGATAAGAATAATAAAATCTCTCACTCCTTGCTTCATCTTCTGGTCGATAGCATTCATTAGAGCATTGGCCGTAACATCTATAACGGGAGCGAAGAACTTAATCACGACTGGTTTCACACTCATGTTTGCACCTCCTTTAAAATAATGCTACTACCAATTAACCCTTCGTGAACCTACCATCATCTCTTGATACTGATAGTTTATGCACGTTCTTCCCCAGCCATCCTATCCTTACTGCTTCCCTTATATCAAACTCAGGCACATGTGGTTTGATATCCAAAAGCGGAGTCCCATCCACTATATCCACATCTTGAATATGGAGTATGTTATTTTCAATCTTGATAAGTTGCACTACGGAGATGCCAATTGGATTTGGCCTGCTCGGGCTCCTCGTTGCAAAGACTCCGCGCATTTCATTATCCATATACGGTTTTACTTTTAATGGCGCTCGCCTGGACAAATGGAAATGGTATATTAATATGATATGTGAAAAGCCCTCCACATCTTTTAAGCCCTCAGCATATTCAGGGAATATTTCCACTGTTCCATTGATAGCTTTAGCACCTGCGGGCTGTATAGGTGTCCCTTCAGGTTCTTTGAAAGAAGAATGGACGACCCCGATTGGTTTATACATTATCTCATTCACAATTTTATTCTCTCAGACATACGGTTTTCTGTAATATTTACCGGGCTAAAACAAAAAGTTATTTCTGTGCACCCATTTTGATTATATCAAATGCCGTAAGTGTAAAAGTTAATATAACATAAAAGTGAAGCCAGGGGTTTTTGCTATGTTATACTTGCAAATAGGAATTAACTATGGAAAACACAGGTAAAATAGAGCAACAAATAGAGGAATTGCGAGAAACAATCAACCACCATAACTACCGCTACTATGTTCTGGACAGCCCTGAAATCAGCGACGCTGAGTATGACACGTTTATGCAAGAGCTCAAGCAACTTGAAACTGAACACCCAGAGCTTATCGCTCTCGATTCGCCAACTCGGAGAGTTGGCGCTCCCCCTGTGGAAGCCTTTGGGGTACTGGAACATCCTGAGCCTTTGCTGAGTCTGGCTAATGCTTTTTCCTATGAAGACTTAGCTGCCTGGCATAAGAGAGTCACTAATCTTTTAGGGAAGCGAGATTTTGACCTTGTTTGTGAGCCCAAAATAGATGGGCTGGCAGTAGCCCTGACCTATATTGATGGTCTGCTTGTCACTGGAGCAACTCGAGGCGATGGCTACCGAGGTGAGAATATCACTCAGAATTTGAAGACTATCAGGAGCATCCCCCTTTCTATACCTAAGGAAACACCTCCCAGATTTGAGGTTAGAGGCGAAGTCTATCTTCCCAGAGCTGGTTTTAGAAAACTTAACGAGGAAAGAGCTAAAGAGGGACTGCCTCTTTTTGCCAACCCCAGAAATGCCGCTGCTGGCTCAGTGCGGCAGCTTGATTCCAGCATTACTGCCAGGCGCCCTCTGGACATATTTATCTATGGGCTGGGCCCAACAGAGGGGAAAGCAGTTCCTGACACCCATTGGAAAATCATGCTGTGGCTCAAATCCTTAGGCTTCAAGGTAAATCCTGGCATCACCTTATATCATACTATTGGTGAGGCGGAGGAATGCTATCAAAACTGGGTAGAAAGGCGCGAAAGTTGGCCTTATGAAGCTGATGGCATGGTGGTGAAAGTTAACTCTATCGCCCTTCAGCAAGAATTGGGCAATATGGCTCACGAGCCAAGGTGGGCAATCGCGTACAAATTCCCCGCTGTTCAGGGCACCACACGCCTTCTTGATATCGGTATAAATGTGGGGCGTACAGGAAGCTTAAACCCATATGCAATTCTAGAGCCAATACGGGTGGGGGGAGTAGTTATTAGCCGAGCTGCATTACATAATGAGGAAGATATTCACCGCAAAGATATTCGCATCGGTGATGTTGTTGTGGTGCAGCGCGCTGGTGAGGTCATCCCCGAAATTGTCAGCCCTGTGAAAAGCCGTCGCTCGGGAGAGGAAAGGATTTTCTATATGCCTGACCGCTGTCCAGTATGTGGTGCCGAGGTAATAAAACCGGAAGACGAGGCTATGCACAGGTGTACCAATGCTGCCTGCCCCTCTCAAGCTCTAGAGCAAATCAGGCACTTTGTTAGCCGTGGAGCTATGGACATAGATGGCGTAGGAGAAAAATTGTGCCAGGCTTTATTTGAAGCTGGCATGGTTAGAGATGTAGCTGATTTATATTATCTTTCCATGGAACAGTTGCTAGGATTGGACAAGATGGCTGAAAAGAGTATCTCTAATGCGCTCAGCTCCATCGAAGAAAGCAAAAACAGGCCTTTGGCTCGAGTTATCTTTGCCCTGGGAATCATCCATGTCGGTGAAGAGTATGCTGAGTTGCTGGCGAAGAATTTTAGCAGCATAGACGACTTATCCATAGCTAGCCAGGAGAATCTTTTATCCCTGCCGTCGATTGGACCGAAAATAGCTAATAGCATCGTAACCTTCTTCAGGCAGGAGGGAAATAAGCGCATTATTGAGAAATTAAGGAAGGCTAAGGTGCGGCTGGAAGGAGAGAAAGCTGAAGAAGTCACGCCTGAAGAGTTACCTTTAGCAGGATTGGAGTTTGTTCTAACGGGGAAATTGGAATCTTTCACTCGTCAGGAGGCGGAAGCTAGAGTAAAGGCATTGGGAGGCAAGGCCGGCTCAGATGTCACCAGGAAGACATCTTATCTTGTAGTTGGCGTTGATCCTGGCTCCAAGTTAGCTAAAGCACAAAATTTGGGGATAAAGACAATCAATGAGGTGGAATTTCTGAAACTGCTGGATTAGAATTCTTTCCCGTTTTGAATTTCTTCAATTAAATCTTTGTAAGTATCAAAATAATAACCAGGCAAATCAGCTATATCAATGAATTTGGCATCTTCCACTTCATCACCCGGAGTTGGTTTCTCATCCCCTACCTTAACCAAATATCTCACCACCAACATATCTCCATAAACTTCCCTGTCTTTCCGGCCGATTACCCCAATTAATTTCACTATCTCCCCTGATACTCCTGTTTCTTCCTTCAGCTCTCTTAAGCAAGCTTCTTCTGGCGTTTCTCCAATTTCGATAAAACCCGAAGCAGAACCCCATGTACCTTTGCTGGGAGCCAATCCTCTCTTGATCAACAAGAATCTTTTATCTTTTACTGCCACTGCTACTGCTACAGGCAAAGGGTTTTTATAGTCAACAAAATCGCATTTGGGGCAATATTTTCTTATTCTTCCCGCTACGGACCCTTTCTGCAAAGGCGTTGCACAAATCGGACAGTAACTATATTCTTTCATCTATAATATCTTTCCCAACAGGGGCAAAAGATGCCTCTTTAACTCGCAACGCTTATAATATATCATAAACAAGGTATACTCCGATGAAGTTAATTGTTGGCCTGGGCAATCCAGGTAGGGCTTATGCCCATAACCGCCATAATATTGGTTTCCGTTGCCTGAATTACTTTGCCGGAGCTCATTCAATTCCTTTTGAACGGCGGCAGTGTCAATCCAGAATAGGCTTTGGTAAAACAGGAGACGAGAGATTATTGCTCGCCAAACCAGGAACTTTCGTAAACGTCAGTGGCAATGCAGTAGCTTGCCTGGTGAACAAACACAATATCCCATTGAGCGAACTTTTGATAATTCATGATGATTTAGACTTGCCTCTGGGAAGGATTCGCCTGCGCCAAAATGGCAGTTCAGGAGGGCATAAGGGGGTAAAATCTATAATTTCCACTTTGAGAAGTGAGAGTTTTCCCCGAATCAGGATAGGCATTGGACGGCCCGTACAGACTCAAGGACTACCAGAGGTTAATGAAGATACTGATATTATAGTCAATTATGTGCTCGGCGATTTTAGTTTCGAAGAGGAGAAGGTGATCAAATCAGCTATTGCCAAAGTGGCCGAGGCTATTGATTACTTTCTTACCCAGGGAATAGAAGCAGCGATGAGCAAGTTCAATTAGTGAGAAGATATTTTACTATAGAAGCGCTGACTGATAATATTACATTGTGTGACGGGGAATGAAATGATTATAGCCGTTATCGGTGACTCTTCTTGCCCCCCGGAAGAAACTAAGCTAGCAGAGGCAGTGGGAGAGATCCTGGCTCAGTGCGGCGCCATTGTAATTTGCGGTGGGCTTGGTGGCGTAATGGAAGCCGCCTGTCGTGGAGCAAGATCAAAAAACGGTATGGCTATCGGCATCTTGCCCGGCGAAGATTCAAGGGCAGCTAATCCCTGGGTGAGCATACCTGTAACCACTGGCATAGGTTACGCCAGAAACATGGCAGTGGTGAAGTCAGCTCAAGCAGTGATTGCCATTGGTGGTAGCTATGGGACGCTCAGTGAGATTGCTTATGCCCTGAAAAGCAACATTCCAGTCATCGGTCTAAATACATGGACCCTGTCACAAAATGGTCAAAAGAAAGATCCCATAATTAGAGCCAACAGCGCTCAGGAGGCAGTTGATACAGCTATTTCCCTGGCTAAGAAAAAAGGACATCTAAAATGAGCACAGAAATGGCAATTATCAAAAACGTTAAAAGTAGAGAGATTCTTGATTCCCGGGGCAATCCTACACTAGAGGTAGAAGTGATGTTGGCTGGTGGCGCAATTGGCATAGCCTCTGTTCCTTCAGGAGCAAGCACAGGGATACATGAGGCGACGGAGCTCCGTGACGGCGATACGGCTAGATACAATGGTCTCGGTGTTCTAAGAGCAGTAGGCAACGTTAACAATGGTATAGCACCAGAAATAACTGGTATGTCTGCATTGGAGCAGCAACACATAGACCAGAGACTGATCGAACTTGATGGGACTATCAATAAATCTCATCTGGGGGCTAATGCCATTTTAGGAGTATCCTTGGCAATAGCAAAGGCTGCCGCCAATTTCTCAGGTACTCCCTTGTATCGCTACCTGGGCGGAGCGGAAGCCAATCTACTACCCGTTCCCATGTTAAACATTTTGAATGGCGGTAAGCATGCCCTGGGCTCCACGGATTTCCAGGAATTTATGATAATGCCCACAGGCGCCGCTAATTTTACTAGAGCTATTCAGATGGGCAGTGAAATCTACCATTCCCTGCGTAAAGTTCTCAAAGATAAAGATTTATCTACCACTGTAGGCGATGAGGGTGGCTTCGCCCCCAAACTTTCATCTAATAGCGAAGCGATAGAGCTAATCCTGGCCGCTGTTGACTCAGCAGGTTACAAAGCAGGCAAAGAGTGCTTCCTTGCTCTTGATCCAGCAGCTTCCAGTTTCTACCAAGATGGTAAATATGTTTTGCACCGAGATGGCATTACTCTCACCTCTGAAGAAATGGTTGATTATTATGTCACGTGGGTGTCTAATTACCCTATCATTAGTATCGAGGATGGACTGGCGGAGGATGACTGGGAAGGGTGGGCACTGCTGATGGCCAAATTGGGCGAAGAGGTTCAGCTTGTGGGCGATGACCTTTATGTTACTAATATCAAGCGTCTTGAGAAAGGCATTATTGAAAAAACATCTAACTCAATCCTTATTAAGCCAAATCAGATAGGCACTCTTAGTGAAACGCTAGCCGTTGTCAAAAGAGCACAAAAAGCAAAATGGACAACTGTTATCAGCCATCGCTCTGGCGAAACTGAAGATTCCACTATAGCTGACTTGTCAGTAGCTGTACATGCAGGATTTATTAAAGCTGGCGCTCCCTGCCGTAGTGAGAGATTAGCTAAATACAATCGCCTCCTCAAAATAGAGGAGGAGCTAGAAAATGATGCGCGTTACCCCGGCAAAGAGGCTTTTTACAATTTGCAGAGGATTAAGCCATGCAAATAGTTACCGGTGTCCACCAGATAAGACTTCCTTTCCCCTCAGATATGCCCAAATACACCAATACATATATAATTGAGGGAAGCAAGGGCAATATACTGATTGATACGGGCTGGGACACTTCAGAAGCTCTTTGGGCATTCAAAGAGGGGCTAACTGAGGAAGGCCTCAAGTTCCAGGATATTAATTGGATCGTAATCACCCACATCCATCCTGACCACTATGGTTTAGCTGCCAAGTTAAAGAAGCTCTGTGAGGCTGAAGTACTTATGAGCAAAACTGAGGCGGAGCTTATCAATCCAAGGTATAAATACTTCGATGGCTTGCTCGATGCCATAGAGGAAGAGCTCGCCCAAAATGGCGTTCCCCAGGCCGATATATCCGAGTTAAAGGAGGCTTCATTGTGGATGAAGCCCCTTGTTTCGCCTGATTTGCCCGATGTTATGTTAGATAACGGTGATAGGCTTTCTAATGGCTCATTCGGATTCGAGGTGTTACAAACGCCAGGGCACTCACCCGGCCATATATGCCTTTATGAACCAGGGAAGAAATGGCTATTTTGCGGAGATCATGTTCTATTTGAAACTACCCCTCACGTGGGACTTCACCCCCAATCAATGGACAACCCCATGAGAGATTATATCAACTCCCTTAAAATGGTAGATGCCCTCAAAGTTAATTTCGTCTTGCCAGGACATGGCCCTGTGTTTAATAGCCTGAAGCTAAGAGCAGAAGAAATATTCCTTCACCATGCGCAGAGAGAAAAATATATCATGAAGATTATGCGCAACGGTTTGAAGACAGCCTACCAGATAGCTTCTGAGATCCCATGGAGGCTTGAAACGGACGATGTTACCTTCAAGAACCTGATGCCATGGGACAGGCGATCGGCTATACTGGAAACTATTGCATATCTCAAGCTATTAACTCTCGAGAATGAAGTAGGCGAGGTTGACCAGAATGGTGTTTCTGTATATCTGGCCAAGGATTAACTCCATTTTTTGTTATTGCGGGTCGAAGGCGAGGCAATTTACAATTTATGGTAAAATATAACTCACATAAAATGGCAGGAGGCATAAAATGGCAACGAAAATAGGCATTAATGGTTTTGGACGCATTGGCAGATTAGCTCTCAAGACAATAAATGAGCGCTGTGCCGGCAAGTTGGAGGTAACAGCGGTGAATGACCTCACCGACGCCAAGACCAATGCACACCTTTTTAAATATGATAGTAGTTATGGCATCTATCCAGGGAAAGTGGAGGCTAAAGGGAGCTCTATCGTAGTTGATGGCAAGGAGATAAAGGTTTTAGCCGAGCGCGACCCAGCTAAGATTCCCTGGCGGGATTATGGTGTGGAGATTGTGATTGAATCCACAGGGCTTTTTACCCAGGCTGCCAGGGCTGCCAGCCATTTCCAGGGCGGTGCCAGGAAAGTGATTATTTCAGCGCCAGCCAAGGAGGAAGATGTAACCATTGTGCTCGGTGTCAACGAGAGCCAGTATGACCCAGCCAGACATAACATCATATCCAATGCCTCATGCACCACTAACTGCTTCGCCCCTGTAGTGAAAGTGCTTCATCAGAATTTCGGAGTTAGTCGTGGGCTAATGACTACCATCCACTCCTATACCAACGACCAGAGGATTCTGGATGTGTTTCATCAAGATTTGCGCCGGGCACGAACCGCCGCTACCAATATCATACCTACTACCACTGGCGCCGCTCGTGTTGTAGGTGTGGTTATCCCAGAACTCCAGGGGAAATTACATGGCATCGCCATAAGGGTGCCTACACCTGCAGTATCGATTGTTGACTTTGTCGCTGATTTAAATAAACAGGTAAGCCCGGAAGAAATAAACCAGGCTTTCAAAAATGCTGCCAAGGAGGCAATGAGAGGAATTATTGAGTACTGCGATGAGCCACTGGTAAGCTCAGACTTCAAGGGTAATTCAGCCAGTGCCATTTTTGATTCTCTAAGCACTATGGTTATGGACGGTAGCATGGTAAAGGTGTTAGCCTGGTACGATAATGAGTGGGGTTACAGCTGCCGTATCGCTGACCTGGCTGCTTATATCGCAGGTAAAAGCTTATAACTATAGATGTACGAATTTTATGCTGGAGCTATAAAACACGCTAAATTAGATGAAGGAGGTAAAACATGTTTTGTTCTAAATGTGGCACTGAAAATCCCGCGGGAGCTAGTCTTTGCTCCAAGTGCGGCGCAACCCTTGGCACTGAGGCTACCCCTGTGAAAACAGCGGGAAAATCCCCTGAAACCAGCGCCGGATTAGCTCCTAACATTGCGGGGCTTCTTTGCTATATTGGTCTTTGGATTTCAGGGATAGTTTTCCTGGTAATTGAGAAAAAGAGTAAATTTGTTAAATTTCATGCATGGCAATCCATTATGACTTTTGGTATATTAAGCGTGGCGCAAATCGTTATATCAGGAATTAGTTCTGCTATCATTGCTGTCACTTCTTCGGTCTTTCTTCCCATATTTGCGTTTGGCTTCATTACTGTCGCGGGGATACTCAGCTGGATTATTTGGGTTTTGACGACCATTTTATGGATTATCCTGATGATCCAGGCATGGAATGGCAAGATGTGGAAGCTACCATGGGTAGGCAATTGGGCTGAGAAACAAGCGAACAAGGTGTAATACCAGACACCACCAGCCTTATAACAAAAGATTACTCGGCAGGGATTTCGGTTCATGTCTTAAGTTCTTGCGAGGGCAACGGATTTCACAAAGGGGCTGAAGTTCGTTGTTCTTGCTTACATCCTGACAACAAATGAGCACTTACCAATAAACTTTTTCTTCCCCTTTACGTTTTCCTATATAATAGACACCGAACAGATGTCTATTGAAAAGGATATAGTATCCCGAGCCAAAAAGGGTGATGGGGCAGCCTTTGCTCAGCTTTATGAAGAGCATCTTGATAGGATTTATCGCTATGTCTATCTCAAAGTGGGAAACCGGACTGAAGCTGAGGATTTAACTCAGGAGGTATTCGTTAAAGCATTGGAGGCGATTACAACTTACAAATGGCGAAACTTGCCTTTCAGCTCCTGGTTATTCCGCATTGCACATAATCTGGTGGTCGATTATTTCAGGAAACAGGGAAAGGTAGAAAAGGTAGCCTTAGATGATGATATAGTTTTGCCCAGCAAATCAAATCCAGCGCTTACAGCAGAACTAGCACTTGAAATCGAGGCTTTGGCCAAAGATATAGAAAATTTATCCCCAGCTCAACGTGAGGTGATTTTACTCCGTTTTAGTGCTGAGCTTTCTACCGCGGAGGTAGCCAGCTTTCTAGCAAAAAACACAGGCACAGTGAAAGCTTTACAACATAATGCCATAGTAGCATTAAGAAAAATGTCGTCGAGTGACAAATAAAACATGAATCAGAAGTTAGAAGATATCCTCGATAAATGCCTGGGACAGATGCTCGATGGTGAAAGCATTGAGGCTTGTCTCAATGCTTATCCTGAGCAAGCATCTGAGCTGGCGCCTTTACTCAAAACCAGTCGTGCCTTTATTCGAAATTCTTCAGCAATTCAGCCTGCTCCTGAATTTAAGGCAAGGGTTCATTCACGGCTTCGGGCAATGTCCTATGCCAAACAGGAAAAAGCGGAAAGAAGTAAGAGAACTCCTGCCTGGCACAGAAAGTGGTTACTAGCTATAGCTAGCGTTTTAGTTGTTCTGCTTGTTAGTGTGGGAACAGTTGCTGCTTCAACAAGTGCTTTGCCTGGTAAGTCTCTTTACCCTATCAAGTTAGCAGGGGAACAGGTGCGGCTCACATTAGCATTCTCAGACATAGACAAGGCAAAGCTTCATATCCAGTTCTCTGAACGGAGAGTAATAGAAATTGCCGAAATGGCAAGTCAGGGGAAAAATGATACAATTTTCGCATTGACCGGGCAATTTATTAACCATCTACAGCAGGTAAACGAGATTGACAATGTAGATGAACTCATGGGGAATGGAGTAAAAGCACCGGCTGCAACTTCCACTCTCCCTGAAGAGACAGAGGCCTTTGATGAAAGAGGGAACAAAGAGGAACTAAGGATAATGTTAAGCAATAGCCGTGAAGAAAGTCTATTAGCGCTAGAAAATGCTTTAGAAAAGGCTCCCCAATCAACTAAGGCCAACTTACAACAAGCCATCGAGATTGCAACAAGAGAGTATGATAAAGCACTCTATAATTTAGAAAAACACTCGAATTGATGTTTAGCAATAGCTCTTTTAGAGATGGCATCATGGGGAGTATAATATAGATGACAATGGGCTCTGAAGTTATTTATCGCAAGTGGCGCCCACAGACTTTAGCAGAAGTGGTGGGGCAAGAGCCAGTAACCCAGACCTTGCGCCACGCAGTAGAGAGTAAGAAAGTAGCCCATGCTTATCTTTTTTGTGGCCCTCGAGGTACAGGAAAAACCAGCACCGCACGCATCTTAGCTAAGGCAGTTAACTGCCCCCAGCAAGCACACGGTGAGTCATGTAACACTTGCAATATGTGCCGCTCAATTACCGAAGGCAAAGCTCTGGATGTCATAGAGATAGATGCTGCTAGCAACCGTGGGATTGACGATATTCGCAGCCTCAGGGAGAAGGTGAATTATGCCCCCAGCCTTGCTCCATATAAGGTGTATATCATAGATGAAGTCCACATGCTTACTGAGGCAGCTTCTAACGCCTTGCTTAAAACCCTGGAGGAACCACCTCCCTGTATAGTTTTTGTTTTAGCCACCACAGAACCACATAAAGTACTACCTACTATCACATCGAGATGCCAGCGATTCAATTTCCACAGACTATCTCAAACAGCAATAGCAGGTAAACTGCAACTAATCTGCCAGAGAGAGGGCTTTAATATCGAAACCGAACCACTCAAAGTTATTGCCCATGCAGCTACAGGAAGCCTGCGCGATGCCGAAAATATATTACAGCAATTACTTGCTTATTATGGCAACCAGATTAACTTAGACCAGGTTCAAACAGCACTAGGATTAAGCAGTGCTCACGAGGTTAAGCAATTAGCAAGACATATTGTTAATAAAGACATTCCCGCTGGCCTGCAGGTCATAAATAGCGTCAATAGCGAAGGCATCGACTTTCGCCAATTTAACCAGGAGCTAGTAAAATATCTCCGAGGATTATTGTTGACTAAATCTCAATGCGAAGAGGTGATAGATGCTACGAGCGAAGACTCAGCTGAAATGAAAAAACTTGCTGCTGCTAGCACATTGGAATATTTGCTCAGGGCAACCAAACTTTTCTCCAATGCAGACTTCCGCAGCGATAATTATAGCACCTTGTCTCTAGAATTAGCTTTGGTAGAATGTGCCCTGCCTTCGATAGCTGAACAGGAGAAGCCACCACCCCCTGCACCCCCAGAAATAAATAAAACCCCTGAATCACCGCAGGAGCCAGCACAGGCAACTCAAGAAGCTAAGGTTCCTGTGGAGGTAACCAGCACTGAGATTTCACACCTGGAAGTTCCTCAAAATATTGATGACATGCGCAGTCAGTGGCGGGAATTCATTCGATCTTTGCATGGAGAGGGTTCTAACGGCCATCTGGACGCTCTCCTGCGCAGTGCCTGTGAACCAATATCCCTTGAGGACAATATCCTGACATTAGGATTTTATTATCCTTTCCATAAAGAAAAGATTGAAGACCCTAAATACCGACACCTGATAGAAAGAAAACTTAAGGAAATTTTTAATCAGACGTACAAGATAAAATGTACCCTGGTCGACCATAAAAAGGAACTGCCATCCCAACAACCAGGAGAACAAAATTATTTGATTGAAGCTGCCCTGGAAATGGGAGCCCGTATCATTGATCAGTGATTATAAGGAGAGATTGATGGTTTCTTGCGAACCGATAGCCAGATTAATTGAAGCATTTAATAAATTGCCAGGGATAGGTCCTAAAAGTGCTCAACGCTTAGTTTATTATTTACTACGCAGGCCGGATGAAGAAGCTCAAACTTTAGCCGATGCTCTTGTGGCTCTGAAGGAGAAAATAGGTCTTTGCTCAGTTTGTTTTAATATTACTACTACTGATTGTGACCCATGCCCCATTTGCCAGGATGAGGAGCGCGACCATTCCAAAATTTGTGTTGTCGAGAGACCATCAGATATCCTTCCGCTTGAACGAACTGGAAAGTATAAAGGTGTTTACCACGTGCTTCATGGAGTTGTGAGGCCTGCGCAAGGAATAGGGCCTGAAGAGTTGAAGACAAAGGAACTTTTATCCCGTCTTAAAAACAATTCGGTAACGGAGATAATCCTGGCAACCAACCCTAATCTAGAAGGTGAAACCACTGCTATGTATCTCCGACGGATAATACTCCCTTTGGGTATTCACATTACCCGCTTAGCTCGAGGTTTGCCATTTGGTGCTGACCTGGAATACGCTGATGACATGACCTTAGGTCAGGCTCTTGAAAGCAGACAGGAATTCTAAAAAGCCTTTTATGAGCACAGCACGGAATTATCAAACTCAAGCCGTTATCATCAAGCAAATCAAGTTTAGCGAAGTTGATAAGATTCTTATTATTTACACTCCAGAATTTGGCAAGCTGAAAGCGATAGCTAAGGGAGCTTACCGCCCAGGAAGCAAGTTAGGCGGTAATGTAGAGCCTTTAACCCATAGTTTGATGATGCTAGCCAGGGGACGCAACTTCGACATTGTCACTCAAAGCCAAACTATCGATGGTTTCATAGCCTTGAAAAACGACCTATGGCATACCTCTTGTGGCCTTTATATTGTGGACCTCATTGATTCCTTTACCGTGGAGAATGACAGGAACCCTCCCTTGTTCAATTTGTTAATCAATGCTCTGCATCATTTATGCCAAACTGATGACAGCGAAATCATATTACGTTATTTTGAACTTCATTTTCTCCACCATCTTGGCTACCAGCCCCAATTACATCAATGTGTCGCCTGTAATTCGCCACTCATGCCGGTAGTTAACTTTTTTAGTTTTAATCAAGGTGGAATCCTATGCCCTAATTGTAGCAACAAGGAAGCTGCGCCTTATCCCCTTTCTGTTGACGCTTTGAAAATTCTCCGTTTATGGCAAAATTCTGATTACGCCACTGCGAGACGTGTTAAAATAAAACCGAAATTATCTTCACAGTTGAGACAAGTGATGCAGAATTACATAAAATACCTCTTACAACGAGAGGTGAAATCAATGATATGGCTGCAAAAGTTAAGGGAGAGTTGACAACAACCCACCAAAGAAACTAAAATCCCCTCCGTGATTAGACTTAGTATATTTGTGTTGCTAAGTAGTTTAAATTTAGATACCAGTTGTCGTTTTAAAGCGAGTCGTAAGCTTATGCTCTATCTTTGAGCTAAAATTCATCCTCTAAGAAGATGAACTAAATTTTTGTTACAGAGAAGGTGTAAAAATGTACTTTATAATAGCGGGCTTAAGTAGCACAGGGAAAAGCCTTGCCGGGTTTCTTGTCAAGGAAGGGAATGAAGTGGTAATTGTAGATCCGGATGAAGCAAGGTGTGCTGAATGGGCAACAGGTTCTGACGCCATGGTAATAATAGGTAATGCTACCCAAAAATCAGTCCTGGAGGAAGCCAGAGTTAAGAATGCAAATGCTTTAATTGCCTTGACCAATGATGACTCAGATAATTTAATGATTTGCATGACCGCCAGGGAAATGGGAGCAAAGAAAGTAATTTCTCTGATAAATGACGTAGCGCATGTGGAAACTTTTAAACAAGCAGACATTGATTTCCAGATTAAGCCCTATGATATAATAGCGCAACATATCTGCAAGATGATTTTACAACCTTACGTAAAACATTTTCTTCCTTTCGAGAGAGCGGAAATTTTTGAAATAGAAATTGATGATGGCATGAATTGTGTGGGCAAGAAAATTTCAGAAATAGGAAATCCAAATGGGACGAAAATTCTGGTAGTAGAACGGCAAGAAAAATATTTAACCGATGATGTTAGAATAGAACCTAAAGATTGGTTGACTCTCATTGTAGGCCAAAAGTCTGCAAAGCAGGGAGCCGCGTTTATGGATAAATGTTTTACCAAAGGGTAAGATTAACGCTACACACCATCGGTTCAATTCTAAGATA
The DNA here is from genome assembly GCA_964509565.1 of uncultured Dehalococcoidales bacterium. Classification (GTDB taxonomy): domain Bacteria; phylum Chloroflexota; class Dehalococcoidia; order GIF9; family AB-539-J10; genus JAGMDB01. The sequence goes on from CAZDXE010000002.1 coordinate 42,780, forward strand.
CCTCTCTTTAAGCTATATTATCCCCTTATTAGTAGCTCTCTACTATGATGAAGATTGGCATATTTTTTTATATTCACTACTGCTAACTTTAGCTATCGGCCTATTATTTGAGTTCGGATTTAAAACTACAAGGGAAATAGAACGCGCCGATAGCTTTTCTATAGTGTCATTCGCATGGCTTCTTGTGCCACTCCTTGGTGCGGTCCCCTACATGTTTTTGGGCTGGAATTTCCTCAATGCCTTTTTTGAATCCATGTCTGGTTTCACTACTACTGGTGCCACCATACTGGAAAAAGTAGAGGTTTTACCTCAAAGCGCCCTCCTATGGCGTAGCCTTACCCAATGGCTGGGTGGAATGGGAGTAATAGGCCTTTTTGTCGCTATTCTGCCAAAATTAGGAGTGGGAGGTTCTCAGCTCTTCGCGCGGGAATTCCCCGGCCCCATGCCCGAAAAACTTCGCCCCAGAATTAGAACCACGGCAAAACTCCTTTGGGAAATTTACACTGGCTTCACTTTCGCTGAGATAGCACTCCTTTATTTTCTGGCTAAACTCCCCTTTTTCGACTCAGCCTGTATCTCCCTCTGCACTCTCCCCACCGGCGGATTCACCCCTACTACGACAAGCATCGCAGCCTATGCTAATCCCCTGGCTGAATATATCATCATGGCCTTCATGCTCCTGGCTGGCACAAACTTCATAATTCATTACCAGGTTTTAAGGGGAAACTTCAAAATACTTAAAGATGAGGAGTTCAGGCTTTACTTACTTTTCTTAATGTTAGGTGCCTCATTATTAATCCTTTCTCAGGGCCTTAGCTCATATAGATATAGCTTCTTTCAATCAGTCTCGATTATGACCACTACTGGCTTCGTTACTTGTAATTTTGGGCTGTGGCATCCTGGTGCCAGAATGGTGCTTTTAGCTTTAATGCTTATTGGCGGTTGTGGTGGCTCCACAGGGGGAGCGATAAAAGTAGTGCGACTTTTGACCCTGCTGAAGCATAGCAGGATGATGATGAGAAAAGCTATTTCGCCCAAAGCTGTAATCCCAGTTAAATACAACCAGAAACCCCTCTCAGATGAGATAATTCGAGATATAATTTCCTTTCTTTTCCTTTACCTGATTGTGGCGGCTGTAGCTTCCATAACACTCGGTTTAATGGGATTTGACCTGGAAACATCACTTTCAGCGATAGCTGCTACTTTAGGGAATGTAGGGCCTGGACTGGGTGCGGTAGGCCCAGCACTAAATTATGCACGGTTTCCCGCAGCAGGGAAAATACTCTTAATTATCTGTATGTGGTTAGGTAGATTGGAAATATTTACTGTCTTGATGATATTTTTGCCTCGCTTCTGGAGAGGGTAATTTCCAGTGGAAAGGCGGGAATAACCAAGCTATACTTTAGGTAAATTACAAACATCGCTTTTCAGGGAGAAAGAGGAGCTTTTAGTGAAGATGCTGCTATAAAGCTTTTTGGGGAAGACATTGACTTTTTACCTTGTGCTCATCTTCGGAATGTCTTTCAATCTGTGTTAAAAGACGATGTTAGTTTTGGTATAATTCCTATAGAAAACTCTCAAGCTGGCAGTATCAATGAGGCATACGATTTACTATTAGCATACCCCCTTAATGTGTTCGCTGAAGTTATTCTCAGGATAAGTCATTGTTTGATGGCTCTGCCAGGCGAAAAACTGGCTGACATAAAGGCAGTTTATTCTCATCCACAAGCCCTGGCTCAATGTGAGGAGTTTTTAACCAGATTAACCGCCAAAATTGTGCCTTACTACGATACCGCAGGCAGCGCCAAAATGATAAAGGAAAGCCAATGCAGAGAGTTTGCTGCGATAGCTAGTCAGAGAGCTGCTGATATCTATGGATTAGAGATATTGGTGCCAAGAATTGAAACTAACATCAACAATTACACCAGATTCGTTGCTATCTCCAGGGAAAAAGCCAAGCTACATGAAGGGAGCAAGACCTCTCTTGTTTTTTCCGCTAAGCATGTATCCGGAGCACTGTATAAAATATTAGGCATTTTTGCTACTAGAAATATAAACCTGACAAAATTAGAATCCAGACCAAGCAAGACTAAACCATGGGAGTATATTTTTTACGTTGACTTTGAAGGGCCCACCGATAGCGAAATTTACCGAGAAGCGATAAAGGAGCTTCACGACGAAGCTGCTTTTGTTAAGATACTGGGGTCTTACCCCCAAGCCAGACAATAGCTATGTCAGCCTCACCTTCAACTTTTCATATGTTGCAGCTAGAGCCTCCGCTATAACTCTTGTACTGGAGAGTACAGTCATAAAATTAGAGTCTCCCTGCCATCGAGGCACTATATGCGTATGGAGATGATCCTCTATCCCAGCTCCAGCAACTTTACCTATATTCAAGCCAATATTGAAACCTGCAGGTTTCAATGCTTCCATTAAAATTTTTACGGCTCTTTTAACAATATCAAAGTGCTCTTTCGCTTCATCATCTGTTAGCTCTTGTAAATTTGCTATATGGCGATAAGGGACTACCATCAGATGCCCAGAAATATATGGGAAAGCATTTAAAATTATGAAATTGCTTTGGCCACGATAAAGGATAAAATTCTCTTCGTCGTTATTTTCTTTGGGCTTTTGACAAAGAATGCAACCATTCGCCTTCGGTTTTTCTATATATTCCATTCTCCATGGTGCCCAAATTTGTTCCATCTGCGTTGTTTGATTTTATACTGCTTTCAAGTTAACTGCAACAGCCCATCGGTCAAGCAAATTCATTAAGGAGCTATTAAATCTCAGGCACGCTCTCAGGATATTAATTGGCTTCTTAATCAAGGGGGCAAAACAGCCTGTCTCGGAACACGAGAGGCATGCTTAATACGTTCACTAAATCAGCTTACTCTAAATAATCCCTGAGTTTTCGGCTCTTACTGGGATGGCGTAGCTTACGCAAGGCCTTCGACTCAATTTGACGAATCCTTTCACGCGTCACACTGAATTCCTGTCCTACTTCCTCTAAAGTTCTAGTGTGCCTGTCTTTAAGACCAAATCTGAGTTGGAGCACCCTTTTCTCCCGCGGGGTAAGCTCATCAAGCACCCTATCTATTTCTTCCTTAAGCAACTGCTGTGTAGCTACTTCATTTGGATCTGGGCTAGCCTCGTCTTTGACAAAGTCACCCAAACGGCTATCATCTTCTCCGCCAATGGGTGTCTCTAGAGATATCGGTTCGTGGCGAAATAATCCCATAACCTCTTCTACTTTTTCTGGAGTCATATTTAACTGGCTGCCAATTTCTGCATAGCTAGGTTCATATCCGAGATTTTGAGTTAATTGCCGCATCGTTCGCAATAACTTGTTAATTGTCTCCACCATATGCACAGGGATGCGAATAGTACGAGATTGATCAGCTATAGAGCGAGTAATACCTTGCCTGATCCACCAAGTAGCATAGGTGCTAAACTTATATCCTTTCCTATGCTGAAATTTATCTACAGCCCTCATAAGGCCGATATTTCCCTCTTGTATAAGGTCAAGGAGAGACATGCCGTGTCCGATATACTTCTTGGCAATGCTAACTACAAGGCGTAAGTTTGCCCTAGTGAGATGTTCTTTCGCTTTTTCCGCTTCCCCTCTCACTTTTTCAAAATGGGCTTCATACTGACTATTATGAGAGCGAAGTTGGGAAAGAGATTCATCGCTAGCCAGAAAAGTCTTTATCCCCTGCCATGAAAGGTCAACTCCAGCTAGAGTCAACAACTGCACCGGCAAAAGATTGCTGCTCAGTGAAAGATCTATAATATCTTTCACTGCTATCTCAATTTCCTTGCCAGTCCTTTGAGCAACCACCGCTATCAACTCCAAATCTATCTCGTTATCAATAGCATCATGAAATTTATGATCTTTAATTACCTCTATTGAGCTACAGGAATGGTCAATCCCTAAGTATTCTCTAACAATCTCGACAATGAAGCGAGCCTTGGACAATCGTGACATTATATCGATTGCTATATCAGCTGCTGAAGGAATTTCCTTATGCTTTTTAAAGTAAGCAACTTGAATTTTTTGCAAGTAGCTTGCTCGCTCTATTTTGCGGGACAATTTTCTCTCTTCAGCGGCTGTGAGAAGAGGCACTTTCCCAATTTCATGGAGGTACATGCGAGCCAAATCATCAGTTACCTCATATTCCTCTCTCTCTACCTGCGTCTTAATTTCTTCAGCGTCTGCTTCTTCCGCTGTCTCTTCCTCAGCCGCAGCACCACTATCTTCAGTTTCCCCAGCATCGGTAGTGCCTCTCTTTGGTACTGGTTCCCCACTCTCATCCAGCTTAAGGGCTCCATCTTCATTGAAATCTGTCATCTATTCTCTTTCCTGCCTGGTCTCTCTCGTTTAGTGAAAATCTCTTTGAGTTGTTCACTATATTTTATTCCTTGTTCATCCAGTTTAGCTAATTCAGCACTCACACCTTCCTTCTCTCTAGTGAGATTAAACATCAACTCTCTTCCCGCTTCCAGTCTCTTTGACAAATTTTCTTGCAATCTAAGGATGCAGTCATTTAGAGCATATTCTTCCATGCCATCTCTATCCAGAATTGGCTTACTCATCAAGTAGTTTAAATTCTCTAGCAGGCTGGCGTCAAGTTTATCTCTAAATTCGGAGATATTCTGGAAGCACTGCCACTTCGCAAAAATCTCGCGATTCTCCGTACTTTCAAAAAGCTTTGCTTCTAAGTTCCGAGCTGCCTGCCGAAGTCGCGGGCATTGGAGTAGTAAAGCTAAACAATATTCCTCAATAGGATTGCTTACGAGCGAATAGCTAAAGCTAGGTTGCTTTGTTGTTGCAGTTAGCTGTGGTTTCCTTTGAGCAATTTGTGATTTCCTCAAGGCTGCTGTTATATCAGATTCTCTAACTTTTAATGTATCTGCCAACTTTCGTACATAATGGCCTTGTTGTACAAGATCTTTTATCTCATAAATTAGAGGCAGTAGCTTCTGTAAAGCTAAGGATTTATCCTTAGCTTTATTGGTATCAACCTTGCTTATCACAATCTCCAAAGCAAAATCAAGCACAGGTAGAGCTTGCTCCACCAGGCTTTGCCAAAGAGCAGTATCCTCACCTATTACCTCGTCGGGGTCCTTGCCCGGAGGTAGGAGCATGATTTTTATCTCAGCATCAAGAGTATTCTGATGTTTCACCAACCCAGCCAGAGATGGAGATGGCGCCATTCCTTTATCCACAGAACTAGCTAGTTCTTTTGACCATGAAAGCGTCGATGTTATCTTCTTATCCAGGGAGTGAGTCAATACTTCTACTCCTCGGAAAGCAGCTTCTTGCCCAGCAAGATCAGCATCCAGCGCCAAGATTATATTCTTGGTTAATCTTTTGAGGATGCGTGGCTGTTTTTCAGTTATGGAGGTTCCCATTGAAGCCACTACGTTTTGCCACCCATGTTGGTGGGCTGTGAGAACATCCATATAGCCTTCCACAATTATTACTAGATTCCTTTGTCTTATATTATCCACAGCTCTGCCAATCCCATAAAGGCAGCTACTCTTATCGAAAACTGGTGTTTGGGGGGAGTTAATGTACTTGGGCAGGGATTCATCTAAAGCCCTGGCGCCAAAACCCATAACCCGACTTTGCAAATCGCATATAGGGAACATCAAGCGGTTGCGAAACCTATCATAGCTGTTTCCCTTCTCCTTCTCTATTATCAGACCAGCTTCAATTAACTCCTGTGCCACATATCCTTTATTGGCTAAGAATTTCTTAAGGGCATCCCAGCTATTGGAGCTAAAACCTAATCGGAATTCCATAATAGTTTCAGGAGCAATTTTTCTCTTATCAAGATAGTTCCTGGCTGCTTCTCCAGCCTCAGTGTTTAGAAGTAAATGATGGAAGTATTCAGTGGCTGCTTCGTTGATTTGGAATAATCTCTCTTTCTTTTTATCCTCAACACTGCTTGCAGGCCCAACTGAGCTTAAAGTTACACCTGCTCTTTGAGCCAGGAGACGGATGGCCTGCCCAAAATCTATCCCCTCCTTTTTCATAATGAAGGAAAAAACATCACCACCGGTGCCGCAGGCACCGAAGCAATGCCACGTCTGTTGCTCGGGAAAGACAAAAAAGGAAGGATGCTTCTCATTATGAAATGGGCATAATGCCTTGAAGTTACGCCCTGCTTTTAGTAGCGACACATAAGCAGAAATTACCTCTACAATATCTATTCTCTGTTTTATCTCGCTGGTAATGCTCATTGATTTAAACCCTAAACAGGTGTTCCTAATCTTCAAAATTCGGGGGTTCGTACTTAGTATTTCTGGTGGATAGTTCCTCAGCTAATCGTAACGCATACTGGTCTGTCATTCCGGCAATGTAATCAACAACTTTACGTTCCCTATCATCATTCAATGAGGCAATCTCTTGCGGTAGCCTCCCCTCTTGTTGCAAGAAATAAGAGTATAAAAAATGTATTGTTTCCCTGGCTTTTTCTGCATCGTTGATAGCTAAACTTGGCTTATACACCTTGTTAAATAGAAACTGGCGAAGGCAATCGGTTGCCTTAATCACCTGAGGGCTCATGGTAATAGCCAGTTTTGCCACATTTCCATGTCCGCTAACTGGCCAGGAACAACTCACAACATCGCAAACCAGGGTATTAATCCGCTGCGAATGTGTATATCCTAAAACACTTACCGCAGGTTCAGGCAAATCGCTTTCAATAATAATTCCAGCCCTCATAGCATCATCAATGTCGTGATTGATGTAAGCAATGACATCTGCTATTTTGCATATCTGGCCTTCCAGAGTATTGACATCTGACCATTGTTCCCCCAAGACGCCCGCCTGCCCCTTGGAATGTTTAAGGATACCGTCTCTCACTTCCCATGTAAGGTTAAGTCCATGTCCATCATTTTCTAAAAAATCAACCACGCGTAAGCTTTGCTCATTATGTCTGAAACCACCAGGATAAAGTCCATCCAGAACCTCCTCCCCCATATGGCCGAAGGGGGTATGGCCCAAGTCATGCCCTAAAGCAATAGCTTCGGTTAAATCTTCGTTAAGATTCAAAGCTCGCGATATAGTTCTAGCAATTTGGGATACCTCTAAAGTATGAGTAAGTCTGGTCACGTAATGGTCGCCTAAAGGAGCAATAAAGACCTGCGTCTTATGTTTCAAGCGGCGGAAGGCCTTGCAGTAGACAATGCGATCACGGTCGCGCTGAAAACAAGTTCTTATAGGGCATAGTTTCTCCTCTCTTAACCTGCCTCGACTAAATTTACTCTTAGCCGCATAGGGAGAAAGACCTTCCTCTCGTTTCTCTGTTTGCTGACGTATATTAAGCTCATCAACCATCAACGCCCTAATTTTGCTTATATAGCAACAATCACATTACTTATCTTGCTTATCCTGCACATGTGGATTACATACCACAACGTAATTTCCATCCATACTTATAATTATATCAAATTTTCCATCCCCGTGCTGGCTGGCCACATACGTCACTTACGCATCCTGCTTTTTATTTTCTCTTCTACTTTGGCTATATTTAGCTTTGTTGACAGCACTACATCCGGATTCAAAGATATCGAATCTATGCCACGCTCAATAGTCTCTTATCTATCTTACCCCTGTCGAGTATATTGAAAAGGAACTTGCTAAAATTCGTAGCCCAATGTTGCCTATGTGGTCAGTCAGCAAATTTACAAGCAAAACTTACAAGAATAAGTTATAATTAGAAGCACAACTTAATTTTGAACTTTAAGTCAAGGCCAAAATGCCAAATAGCTTTAATCATTTAGACTCATACTTAGCCACTTCGGAGTCTGTTACCGAGGGACATCCGGACAAGTTATGCGACCAGATCTCCGATGCTATTCTTGATGCCATACTGGGAAAAGACCCAATGGCACATGTTGCCTGTGAAGTCTCCGTCACTACAGGAATGGTGGTAGTAATGGGTGAGATTACTTGCAACTGCTATGTAGAAATACCTAATGTTGTGCGTCAAGTGGTTAAGGACGTGGGCTACACTCACCTTAAATACGGATTCCACTACCAGACTTGCGGTGTCCTGGTATCCATTAAGGAACAGTCAAAAAACATTACTGACGGCGTTAACCAGTCCATGGAAATAAGAACAAGAGAATCGAGCGATGTTTTAGATAAGACTGGCGCCGGTGACCAGGGAATGATGCTCGGTTTTGCCTGCAAAGAAACACCTGAGCTTATGCCGTTGCCTATCTCGCTGGCACATAAATTGTGTCGTAAATTAGCTGAAGTAAGAAAAGATGAAACCATACCTTACCTTTGCCCTGATGGTAAATCTCAGGTAACTATAGAATATAGCCACGGCATACCCAAAAGAGTTGTATGCGTTGTCATAGGCGCTCAACATGACCCTAATGTGAAGCACTCTGATATTGAACGTGATATTACAGAGAAGGTAATTAACAGGGTTATCCCTGCTGGCCTGGTGGATAATGAAACTAAGTTTTACGTTAACAGTGCGGGGAAATTTGATATCGGCGGGCCTGTAAGCGATACTGGCTTCACAGGGCGGAAAATCATGGTTGATACTTATGGCAGTGCTTGCCGGCATGGTGGAGGCTGCTTTTCGGGCAAAGACCCTACTAAAGTAGACCGTTCTGCTGCCTACATGGCGAGATATGCAGCCAAAAACATAGTGGCTGCCGGACTTGCTGATTCTCTGGAACTTCAGATTGCCTACACTATTGGTAGAGCTCACCCACTGTCATTATCCATAGAGACATCTGGCACAGAAAAAGTTCCAGAGAAAATCATATTGAGCCTTATCCATAAACACTTTGATTTTCGTCCCGAAGCTATCATAAGAACTCTAGATCTACGCCGCCCCATTTATCGCCAGACTGCAGCTTATGGCCATTTCGGAAGAGAGGACCTCAGTCTTCCCTGGGAAAAAACAGACAAGGCTGAGATATTAAAAACTGAAGCGGGGCTATAGAATGGCTCCAATCAAATTTGGCACTGATGGCTGGAGAGCGATTATCGCTGAGGATTTCACCTTTGACAATGTGCGCATTTGCGCTCAAGGAGTAGCGGAGTATTTAAAGGGAAGCGGACTCAGTCAAAAGGCGTTAGTAATTGGTTATGACACTCGCTTTGCTTCTGAGGATTTCGCTGCCGCTGCCGCTGAGGTAATTGCTGGTAACAATATTAAAGTTCACCTATGTCTCAAGCCAGCTCCTACCCCAGTAATAAGCTACACAGTTCCTGCCATTAAAGCCGCTGGGGCTATCATTATCACCGCCAGCCATAACCCAGGCTCGTGGAATGGATTCAAGTATAAATCACAGGAAGGCGCTAGCGCTTCAACTGAAGTCACTTCCCAAATAGAGAAAAATATTACTCACCTCACTCAAACTCTCTCGCCTCAAGAGAGAAATCCAGAAGGCGGGGTAAAAAAGATTGCTCTGGATAAAGCTTTAGAGGGAGGGCTGGTAAATTACATAAACCCTGATCCAGCTTACTTTAAACAATTGAACCACCTCGTAGATATTCAGGAACTACAGCATCAGAAACTAAAGATAATCGTCGACCCTATGTACGGCGCTGGTGCTGGCTACTTCAAAACACTCCTTCGAGATGGTGAGATAGAAATTACTGAAATTAACGCCGAGCGGAACCCCGCATTTCCCGGAATCCAGCCAGAGCCCATTGCCAAAAATCTAACTAAACTTTGCTCCTTAGTCAAGGAGCAAAAAGCCGACGTTGGCTTAGCCACCGATGGTGATGCTGACCGTATTGGCATCATAAATGAAAAGGGGGAATTCTTAAATCAGCATCAGGTTTTTGCTCTACTCTGCCTTTACCTTCTGGAAATTCGTGGTGAACGAGGACCAATGATTAAAACGCTCACATCCACTACTATGATTTCTAAATTGGGGGAAATTTTTAACGTTCCTGTCTATGAAACAGCGGTGGGCTTCAAGTATGTTGCCCCGCTAATGATACAAAAAAAAGCAATTATTGGTGGTGAAGAGAGCGGCGGCTACGGATTTCGCAGGCATATTCCTGAGAGAGACGGCATTCTTGCCGGGCTTTACTTCCTCGATTTTATGGCAAAAACTGGCAAAACTCCATCCCAGCTCCTGGATTATCTTTTTAGTAAAGTTGGCCCCCACTACTATGAACGCATTGACTCCAACATTACTAAAACTAAGCGCCAGGTAATCCTGAATCAGCTTACCTCTGGTTCCGTAGATACTATAGCTGGCGTTAAGGTTACTGGCATAGATAGCTCCGATGGATTTCGTTTTTCGCTTGCCGATAAATCCTGGCTGTTAATTCGCTTTTCAGGGACGGAGCCTCTGGTGCGTCTTTACGCTGAAGGGGAAAGCCTGGAAAAAGTCAGGAAGCTGTTGGGCGAAGGCAAGAAGCTGATAGATGTCTGAATAAGATTCCATAAATTCTCTGAATTTTTGGAGGTGGCCATGGCAGAACTTGATAACCTGGAGATATACCGGCGATACGACCCGGATGGGATGGCGGGGCATCTTCATGGCTTGCCTGTGCAATGCCGCCAGGCCTGGGAAAAGGCCAGCAAATTTGCTTTACCACCTGATTTCAAGGATATTGATAAAGTGGTCATTTGTGGCATGGGTGGCTCAGCTATTGGTGGTGATTTGCTGCGTAGCTTAACTTTCGAATTAAGCAAACCTCTTGTGTTCGTCAACCGTGGTTATGATTTACCTGCTTTCGTTGACTCTAAAACTCTGGTCATCACTTCCAGCTATTCAGGAAATACAGAGGAAACTCTATCTACGTTTACCCAAACATTGGCTACACGTTGTAAAAAACTGGTTATTACTACCGGGGGCAAACTGGGGAATCTGGCTCAGGAAAAGAATGTTCCTATTTTCACTATAGATTACCGTGGCCAACCCAGGGCTGCCCTTGGATACAGCTTTATTCCTCTCATCGCCTTACTTTGTAAAACTGGCTTCCTTGAGAACAAATCGTCTGAGATAGAAGAAATGGCTCGAACGCTGGAGGCTCTTTTGCATAATGTGGCAGAAAATGTAGCGACGCCGCTTAACCCGGCTAAGCAGCTAGCTGGTAAATTATTTGGCAAACTGGTAGTTATCTATGGTGCTGGTATACTTTCCACAGTGGCCCAACGCTGGAAAGGTCAATGCAACGAAAATAGCAAAACATGGGCTTTCTATGAAACTTTTTCTGAACTTAACCACAATGCCGTGGTGGGCTACGAGTTTCCTAAAGAAGTGGCTAGCAAGGTGTTTGTACTCATGCTTCGCTGCCCTTCACTCCATCCCAGAATTTTGTCCCGCTATCAAATAACCAGCGAAATTCTGGAAAAGGTTGAGGTGGGACATGAAATTGTCGACAGTCAAGGCAAGGAGCATTTAACGCAAATGATGAGCCTGGTTTTTCTTGGCGACTGGGTAAGTTACTATCTGGCGATACTTAATCATACCGATCCAACACCCGTGAAAACCATTGACTATCTTAAAAAACGCTTAAGTGATACGGATACACAATGACTGGCGGAGGGAGTGGGATTTGAACCCACGACCCCGATTTCTCGGAGTAACCGCTTAGCAGGCGGCCGCACTAGACCACTATGCGATCCCTCCAGCCTTATAACGTGATTTATTATGCCAGATATGGCTTGGACTGACAAACTACAGCGCTAACTTTATTATTGAATCTATGCATGCCTTAGTGAGTTGAAACTATAGTAAGTCATTCTTTCGCATAGAAACTGTTTATCCAGGCAGGCCTCTCAGGCATATTATCCTGTTCCAGCATCTCCCGCCACTTCTCATCAGTGAGCCTTTCGTCCATGGGGTGTTTAAACTCATAGTAGCTAAGTACAGGACCTACACCAATAAGGATTCTGCCATCGGGGACTTTGTATGCCGCCAGAATCAGGTCAACATAACCAACTCCCTCTTCTAAGACCTGTCGTGGTGGGTTGGTGTCAGTATGAACATCAGCAACAATAGTTGTTTCTTTACCTTTCGCCTCAACTCCAGCGATTATGGATTCAAGCTCCTCTCCAAAGTTCCTGATGAATTCATAATCTGTCTCGCTTAATTCTTTGTTCTCCAGTTCGCTTATCGAGATACTGGTCAACCTGCCGAGGATATGTTCCAGACTCTCCAGTCGGGCTTTCTCCTCATCGTTCAGGACATTAAGCTGCCCCAACCCTTCCTTTGTCATACTGGTTAACGCCAGCATCCGGGCATAGAATTCAGGAACTGGTTCCACATATCCTACTACTGGCTTGGGGGGTAACGGAGCCATCTCGCAGGTAGGGGTATAGCTTTGCTTGGCATAGAGAATGGTGTCGTGCCGTAGCTCGGTCCATGATGCTAAAGTCGCTTGTAATTCCCTATCCTGCCACGCCTTTGTCTGCATGAAGGTAGGATAACCTTCCCCAAACTCCTGAAGCAATGGCCGCAGTGCATACAACCATGCCCAGTAGAGATTACGGTTCCAATCGGCAACATCAAATCTGTCAAACTGGCTCTTCAGTTCGCTTAATTGTGTATCGTAGCTTGTGTCTGCTCCTGCGTATTCAGTATCTCCTTCCTCCTGTAGTATTTCATAAGCTCGCTCCGAGCCTAAAACGGCCATCACATCCAGACCCCTGGGGAAGCACCTTGCTGGCCCAGCCTGGGTCATCTTCATAGTAAAAGGCTCACCATAGCCAACATACATACCAACTGCAGGAGTGACCAGGTTTTGGAACATGTAAGAGTCAGGGACAAACCTCTGTCCCATAAACCTCATCCCCTTAGTCTTAGCCAGGCACTGATAAAGTTTTCCCCTGGTTATAGGAGGATACACTACACAGATGCCCGATCCCCCGTAAATCTCTGGATTTCTCATTTGAGCTAGCTCAGCCTTGAGGGCGAGCAAATTCTCATCGCTGGTAAACACATTGGCATCGAATTCAGTGCCAAATATTTTCTCCAGGGCAGCAAGGTACTCGTAAGGTGTCAGGTCATCGGCGGCGCCCACGAAAAATGAGGTGACCGAATAAATGCGGTTCCATATTCCCTGGGCAGTGCCGTCACCAGCCTCAATACTGGATAATTCGGCCGAAATTAGCGAGGCTTGAATCGTAGCCAGGTTGGCATCTTCTTCAGTGACCAACGGCCCTCCAAAAGCAGCGCAGTCACTTGCATCTCCCCCCTTTAACAGGAAAGCCATTCTGCCATACCACATCATTGTCTTGAAGTACCTTTTTAAAATCTCACTGCGGGTGTAATGCCCTCGAGGGACATACTGGGAATAGTCTTCACAGTAACAACAAGGGAGATCACAGCCACAATCTGTATTCGAATTGAAGATAGCGCTGGGCTTAAAATCCTGGTGCTCCTCAATGTTTTTAACTTCCTCCGCTACCTCACTTTTCACATAGTTCGGAGTATTGAAGTTTACCTTCCTTACTGGCTTAAATTCCTTTTTATCATAAGGATATTCCTCGTTCCACTGTTCAATCTCTGCTCTCAGTTTTGCCTCGTCGTAGCCCTCAGTTGGCGTTTGGAGGAGCTTCAACGCAACAGCGAAATAAGCCACATTTCTCCTCGCTGCTTCCTTGAGCCGTGAATCAGTAAAACTGTCATAATCAATGGTGGCTCTTTCCATCATGGCGAGGCTCATATCAATGAGTTGGTCAAAGAATTCTTCCTCTTCAATGCGCTTCAGTATCTCATTGAACTGGATGTGGTATAGATGGAGAAGAGTATCAGAGGTTACGAATATGGGGACTTCCCATTCCTTCATGATTTTATAAGGTTCTACTATATCGTCACCATATCCGGGAATAATCACAAATCCATTTTCCTGAAGGAGCTCTTCTTGATTCCCCCCTAACCTGAACTGAGGCTCTACCTGTGGTAGATTGGTAATTTCCGTTAGAGCTAGTGGCAAAGAATAGGAAGGTGAAGCTGGAACTGGAGAGATTTCCTCTATCTCATAACAAGAAGCCAGCGCCAGCTTCGGGTTGGATATGTCGCCAGTGCTTACTGATGGTATGCTCAAGGCAGGTGGGGGTTTTTGGCTCGTGCAGCCGCTGGTGAGAATAATGCCGATTAGTGCCAGGGAAATAAGCGATTTTGCCTTCATTAAGATTACCTCTCTTATCTTGCTTGTGTATACATATAACGAGTTCCCAGGCAAAAAGTTTACTCGCCCCACCACCATTGGTGTTGAATTTCATTGTAACATAAAGTTCTCAGGCTTTCTTTTGCAAGTGCCTTATTTGAACTGCGCATTTCCTCCCATTATTGCAATTCAGCATGTAGTTCAGCTACAATAAGGCCAGCCAGAATGAGAGTGGAATCATGCGCTACGCCCTTACTTGATGGAAGCAGGAATCTGCATCTCCACTCTCATTGCACAAGTCGTGCGTCGGCTTGGCTAAGAAGCTATTAAAGTAAGTACACCTTAAGATCTATCCAGAGTGAATGTTTATGCCTATCATTAAGAAGTTGCGAGGCATTTTCTACGGGTGGTGGGTCGTGGCCGCTTCTTGTGTGATTTTCCTATTTGTTGGAGGCACAACTTTCTATGGCTTCACCGCTTTCTTTAATCCCATAGTTGCTGAAATGGGCTGGACCAGGGCTCAGACATCGCTAGCTTTTTCTTTAAGGAGTATTGAGGGTGGTATCATCCGGCCTGTTTTTGGTTTTCTTATCGATCGCATAGGTGCGCGGAAATGTGTATTCGGAGGCATATTGGTCATTGGGATTAGCTTCATATTAATGAGTCGCACCGATTCTCTCTATTCTTTCTATGCCTCATTTCTTCTAATGGCATTAGGCTCTAGTGCTGCCCTTGGCCTCGCCCAATACGCAGCTGTAGCTAATTGGTTCAAACGACGTCGCTCGCTTGCCTTGGGAGTTCTTTCTGCAGGATTTGGCCTTTCCGGTGTAATGGCTCCAATACTGGTTTTCTTAATTCACTCATATGGTTGGCGGGGTACCATGGTTATTGCAGGAATAGCAACTATGGCCATTGGTATGCCATTATCACTTCTGATCAGGCACCGGCCTGAACAATATGGTTATCTCCCGGATGGCGATAAACCTGGAGACAAAACATCTCTAATCCCTGCCAGTAGCGAAACTGAATTGGGTGGTGGCATTGTAGTTAGGAAAGAGCCTAGTTTGAGACAATCTTTAAGAACACGGACTTTCTGGCTATTAATGCTCTTCAATTTCTTCACCTCTTTTTTCCTTAGCGCTATGACAGTGCACGAAATGCCTTATCTTATTAGCGTCGGCATATCAGAAAAATTGGCTGCTCTTACCATGCTGGGTATTACTGCCAGCAGCCTGATTGGAAGGTTGGGTTTTGCCTGGCTTGGCGATATCTATGATAAAAGGCATTTATTGGCGATGACATGTGCCCTACAAGTCGCAGGTATGTTCATCTTTGCTAATATTCACAGCCCATGGATGATTATTCCTTTCCTCCTCACCTATGGACCAGGGTACGGTGCGACGTTCCCATTATTGCCAGCAATCCAGGCTGATTACTTTGGCACAAAATCTTTTGCATCACTCAGGGGTTTATATGCTCTGGGCTGGACAATTTCAGGGGTCACCGCTCCATTTCTGGCTGGTTGGATGTATGATGTTCAAGGAAGCTACCGCCTTGCTTTTACCATTTTTGCAATCCTGTGTGTCTTCGCCATCCCGACAATTTTAGCCATTAAGCCTCTGGAGCCCAGCTACTCCTCTCAAAACAACTCGGCTCCCCCTGAATAACTTACGCTGAGTAGTACTGGCCTTGCAGTCAGCCATCGTAGCCTTGACAATCACTCCAGAAGATGGTAGAAATCTATGAACCATAAACTTGTCTATACAAATGTTAAGTAGGATGCTAACCTGATAACAGAAAAACCCAGAATCGGAGGTGAAGAATATGGCATTTAAAGCAGCTTTTATTGCACATACCCCTGATGCGGAGCCAGAGAAGCACCGATCTGTGATTGAAACATCTAAGTATAAACTTTTCACAGTACTGGTGAAGGGTCAAGCCCAGGCAGTTGAGGAGTGCAAGAAGCTTGTCAATAAGGAAGGTGTTCGCTCGATTCTGCTTTGTCCGGGTTTTACCCACAGGGCTACTGCGGAGATAGCAGAGGCAGTTGGAGAAAACGTTGCTGTCGCCATAGCCAGAGGAGATGGCCCGAGCAGCAAGGTTTCAATGGAAATAATGAAGAGCGAGGGGTGGTTCTCAGAAGAAGGAAGGAAGTAGAATTTCTTTTTCAGGGTTCTTCTCAAGGGGCAGAGCAATTTCCCGTATACTCGCAGTAGCGTAGAAGTTTTGGCCGTTCGGCAAAAATGGGATCTAAACCGCGTAGGTTAACAGAATACACTTTGATATTGCATAACTAAAAGAAGCTTGCCAATGAGGAATAGTCGCTTGTGCAACTACCTACTTTAGCTAAGTAGTAGTGAATAGAATTGGTACAAGGAGGTATATGATGGGTAATACACATGATAATGTACAAACAGCTTTCGCTGGGGAGAGCCAGGCTAACCGCAAGTATATTTTCTTCGCTGAAAAAGCTGCAGCGGAAGGATACCAGCAGGTGGCTAAATTGTTTCGTGCGGTTGCCGATGCTGAGACAGTACATGCAAGAAATCATCTAAGAGTTTTGACTGGGATTAAATCGACTGAAGAGAATCTGAGTAGTGCTATTAATGGAGAGCACTACGAGTTTAGCACCATGTACCCTTCTTTCATTAAGAAGGCAGAAGAAGAGGGTGATGAAAAAGCAAAAAACAGCTTCAATCTCGCAAACAAAGTAGAGAAAATCCATCATACTTTATTCCAGTCTGTTCTCTCAAAGATTAAAGCCAAGGAAGTCATCGAGCAAAAACCAGTATACGTTTGTCAAGTTTGTGGTTATACGGTAGAAGGCGAAGCGCCGGAGCGCTGTCCTGTATGTGGAGCACCAACTAAGATGTTCAAAGCGATAGAATAGGTTCAAAATTAATAAGGCCCAGATTCCTCAAGAATTACTCTTTGTCTAATCATTCTGGATTACTAAGAAAGTTCTTTAGCCAAGATAGCTGGCTTATGGCAATGCGTAAGCCAGCTATCTCAACACAAAGCTATTCCTCGTCAAGAAACCACTGAATAGGAACTTTCAGTATCTTAGCAATAGCAAATTCCCACTACCTGTAACAGACCTGTTACCAGTTTCGAGTTGTGCTTTACCAACCCTATTCTCTAATTCCTGTTGTCTTTACCAGATACTTATCCATGGTATCTTCGTTCAAGTCAACACCAAGGCCAGGCCCTTCAGGTACATGAACAAAGCCATTTACATCGACCTTTATTTCTTGCTTAGTTAAGTTGAACCTTAGCGGGGTGTCCGCTAAGCAGTATTCAAAGATGAAGGCGGTTTTACGTGAAGCAAGCCAGTGCAAGCCAGCAGCCAAATTAATGCCAGTGCCATAGAAGTGATTAGCCACCCTCAGGCCATGATCCTCGGCAATGTCAGCAATCTTCACGGCTTCTGTGAAACCACTCCGCGCGATATCGATCTGCACTACACTGATTCCACTTCGTTCAATCAAATCTTTGCATTCAAATCTCCCCGGTTGCCCTTCACCAGCAGCGAGAGGTATTTTAGAAACGTTGCTCAACTTCCTATATCCATCCATGTTATGCTCTTCAAGTGGTTCTTCAAGAAATAAGAGATCATAGGCTTCAAATTGCTTCACACGACGTATGGCGGTCATGGTATCCCAACAACAACCACCATCTATAAGCAAGTCATTTTCCTTCCCGATGCCATGCCGAGCCCCTTCTACCAGCTCCAACTCCATCTTTTCACTCAGCCCCTTTGGCATCCAGCCAAACTTTACAGCGGTAAATCCTTTGTTTATCCACTCCTTCCCAATCTCGCACGTTTCATTACCATTTTTACCAAAACCAACGCTGGCATAAGCCCGTATTTTCTTATTAAAGGCGCCACCCAGCAATTGATAAATAGGTAGGTTATAGTATTTTCCAGCTATATCCCACAGAGCTACGTCAATACCAGCTATGGCGTGAACAAGCGCCCCATGCCCTCGACGGCCATAATAAAAGGTAGATTGGTATAGCTTTTCGTTTATCACTCCGATATCCAGTGGATTCATCCCTATGAGCAATCGCCCTAAACCAGATACAGCGGTATGGCTAAATGGAGCTTCAATAACAGCTCTTACAACACGGGGGCACGAATCAACATCACCAATTCCGACGATGCCTTCGTCGGTGTGAATTTTCACGATCAACGCGTCCTGAATCCACATATCAATGGTCTCAGAAATCTCAGACTCGGGCAAACGAAGTTCAATTGCTTCCACTTTTGTGATCTTCATCCATTTATTCTCCTTTTGATAATACTCTGTCCCTGCCAAGCTTTCTTAATATTCTCCATCCATTGTATCAAGTATCAGAGGTTCACTCTATTCGTTCAGCCTTTCCTGAATGCCATTCTGTAGTAAGCATACTATCTGAATGCATTATTCTACCTTCATATTATTTAGTACCAACCACAAGTTAACTTAACCCACGGTCTACTAATAACAACCAAGTCACATTTCGTCAGAATGTATGATCGATAGTTGAGGTGATATAATTTCGAATAGAGAGGCTGTATGCAACCGTTATTCGACAATACTGTAACTGCTGATGACCCTATATACAAGTTCATACGGGATGACCCAGAGCAAGCAACAAAGGTTGCCAAGACGTTTACCGAATCCCTGTGGCAGAAGTATTGTCCCTATGCGGATAATCACTTTCGAGTGGAAATACAGAAAGTTTTTCATGCCAGATTCTGGGAAATGTATCTGGCTTGCACGCTTATGGATAAGGGCTATCAAATTGCCAGTGATAACACCGGCCCAGACATAAGAGTTGAACATAAAGGCAATATCATATGGATTGAAGCTACCGCACCGACCAGTGGGAGCCAAAATAGCAGTGATAAGGTCCCCGAGTTAATAATAACCCAACCTCCCACTGCTCAGAAAGTTCCTGAGGAACAGATAATCCTAAGATACCGTAGCGCTATTTATGAGAAATACGTCAATAAGTACTTTGGATATCTAGGAAGCGGGGTCATAGGCAAAGAGGATTTTTATCTCGTAGCAATAAACGGCTGTCAGATTCCTTCCTCAGGAAGTGACTTTGACCCGCCTAGAATAGTACGATGCGTTCTGCCGATTGGATATCCGCAAGTCACAAGCGACACGGCTTCAAGACAGAAAACCTCAGGAGGCTACCAGTATAGGCCACAGATTAACAAAGCGAGCGGCAGTTCTGTTAAGACCGACATATTTCTCGACCCATACTATAAACATATCAGTGCTGTCCTTTTCTCAAATGTCAATATTTTCAAGCTCACCAAGTCTATGGGCGATGACTTCATCATTGTACATAACCCACTAGCCCATTTGTTGCCTGACTATTTCCCAAATTTTGGACGGCAGTATCAAGCTCACAGGGGAGGAAAGAAATTTACGGTGCCCAGGAAAAATTAACGGTAGACTTTGAGGTTGTTTTCCCAATAGGCGATACGACGTAACAATCAGCCATTTTGTTACCCAACGTCATGTGTGAGAGGACAAACACACTGCTTCAAAGTAATTTCTTGGTCTAGAAGCTGGCTTACGCTTGGCCAAAGTACTATTGACATATCTTCGTTTGTGCAGCAATAATACAGAAGATTTGAAATTGAGGAGGATATTATGGCAACAGCTTATTGTATGAAGTGCAGGAAGAAGGTGGAGATAAGGAACCCCAAACAGATTACACTTAAAAATAGCAGACCAGCAACTCAAGGTGTATGCCCCATGTGTGGGACTAAGGTGTTTAGAATAGGGAAAGCATAGTGCTTATTACCTATAATCTAGTTGCTAGCTGTGCTTGAGTAAGATTTGACGAGAGCCTTTCCGCCTACCTGTAGTGGTGCCATCTATTTACTAAAACCCATAGTCCAGTGTTACCTATGTGGTCAGCCAGTACAATCAAAACCAATCTAGTAGTATTGATGAAAACAGGCCAGCAAGCGGTTTAAATTTGCATTTAAAAATACCGGCCACCTGCGCCTGAAACCGTCCTGGCGCTAACTCAATAAGTGGTAAAACCATCAGTGACAGGTCAGTAAGAAATCTAGAGTTAGGCTGAGATGGCCATCAATTTCTTTACAGGGAGTGTCTCGTCCGTGCTCGCCAATAACACTGAAATATCGATAACAGTTCTATAATATGATACAGTAGACAACAAGTGTTAAATGAT
>CAZDXE010000003.1:0-21381 GCA_964509565.1 uncultured Dehalococcoidales bacterium
CTCCAACCTGCATTTCCGCACTTGATTTCACCCTCCAGATGAAGACAAGGGGGGTTAAATTCAACGCGCTGGGTAGAAGAATGGTGCGGGCTGTGACGCACCGCATGCTCACAAGCCAGGATATAGATGAAGCCCTGAGCCGTATCAATGACTTCGTCAAAGAAATGTGATTTCAAGACAAGCGAAAACTGGTTAAGAATAACCATCCCGCTTCAGTAGCACAGTAATCCGCTGGTACCCATATCGGCTGTGGCGAATTGCCAGCTTATGTATCTTCTTGATTAGCTCAGCTGCGGGCTACCAGTAGAATTTAGAAGTATGCTTTCTTGGGCTATACTTTTCTGCTTGTGTCTGCATGATTTAGCAGTGAGTTAGCTGGTAATAGTAAGATTAGTATTTAGGTGGTAAATTTTCCGTATTAGCTTTATGTGTATCGTAATAGAGTGTGATGTGGCACTGTCTGAACGAAAGCGTTTGAAAGAGTAATCCACTTTGCCGCCGCATTCTGAAAACTGGTGGGTGGTTCTTCCTAATTGAGCTTGTGCTTACTGGTTTTGCAGTCCCTGCCTGCCATATTTCTGCCGTAGTTTTGCTTTTTCAATCTTACCGGTGGGATTCCGTGGTATTTTGTTGAATATTATGTATCTGGGTCTGGTGTATCGGGCCAAATTCTGTTCGCAAAAAGCGTTTACCTCCGCCTTGGTCAGAATTTCGCCAGGTTTTGGCTCAATTATCGCTGCGGCTATTTCTCCCAGCCTCTCATCCGGGATTCCGATAACGGCCACATCATAGATTTTGGGGTGTTTGCGAATAACCTCTTCCACTTCAATGGGGTAAATATTCTCACCGCCGATAATGATCACATCTTTTTTTCTATCTACGAGGTAAATAAACCCTTCGTTGTCCATGCGGGCCATATCCCCGGTGTAAAGCCAGCCGTCCTTTATTGTTTCGGCAGTCTTTTCAGGGTTCTTGTAGTATTCTTTCATTACACCGCAACCTTTGACGATTAGTTCTCCGATTTCTCCTTGAGGCGTGTCTTTGCCGTTGTCGTTGAGGATGCGCACTTCCCAATTGAAGCCAGCTTTTCCGATTGCGCCTACCTTTTTTTCATTTTCTATACCCAAATGAACACATCCTGGTCCTGTGGCCTCAGTCAATCCATAATTAGTGTCATATTGCATATCAGGGAAGTATTGTTTCCAGTGTTTGACCAATTTGGGAGGCACTGGTTGAGCTCCGATATGCATAAGCCGCCAACAGCTCAAGTCATAGTCTCCCTTGTTTAGTTCTCCTTTATCCATCGCCATCAGGATATCGCGGACCCATGGCACCAGTAACCATACTATCGTTCCTCTCTCCTTATGGACGGTTTCAAGAATGCATTGTGGGGTGATTTCTTTCAAAATGGTGGCTTGACCACCTGCAATCAGGCTACCGAACCAGTGCATTTTGGCTCCAGCGTGATACAGCGGAGGGATAAGGATAAAGTTATCCTCATGTTTTTGATAATGATGAGCCTTCTCTGTTATGGCAGCGCATGTCATATTCTTGTGGCTGAGAAGTATGGGTTTAGGCGCCCCTGTTGTCCCTGAGCTAAAGTATAAGCCGCACCCATCTTCGTTGGCTATCTCTATATGTGTGAGTTTGGGGGAGGAATTTCCTATCACATCCTTGAAGCTATCCATGTAAGCAGGGGGATTCTGCCCAACAAGGATATAATCATTTATGGTGGGCAACTGAGCATGGATGGCATCAACCCTTTCAATGAATTCTTTTCCCAAAATTGTTGCCTTGGCCTCAGCTATATCTGCGCAGTATTTTAGTTGGCTACTGTTGAATCTGAAATTAAGAGGAACTGCCCATGCTCCAGTTCTAATGATGCCGAAATAAGCTATAAGCCATTCTGTAGAGTTCATCATCCAGAGAATGACTTTATCGCCTTTTCTGATGCCCTTATCTAAAAGAGCGTTGGCTGTTCTGTTTGCACTCTCATCGAATTCTTTCCAGGAGGTTTCTTTTCTTATTCCTTCACTTGGGATTAATTCAACAAGTGCTGTGTCATCAGGATATTCTGTGGCATTCCTGTTCAACATCTCCGATATAGTGACCATTTGTTTAGTGCATCTCCTTCATAAATTATTAAGTGCTAATAATTGGCCAGGCCAGGCAAAAGAGTGGCCATTTGTGGGAAGAATATCAAGATGGCAGCGGTAGCTAGTTGTGCTCCTAGAAAGGGAATTATTCCCTTGAAGATAGTCTGTAAAGGAACATCTGGAGCTATTCCTTTGATTACGTACACATTCATTCCTACTGGTGGCGTGATGACTCCCATTTCAGTCACCAGCACAATTATCACTCCGAACCATATAGGGTCGAAACCCAGAGCTAGAATAGCCGGGTAGAAAATGGGAATGGTGAGAGTGATTAGAGCCAACGCATCCATAAAACAGCCGCCCATGAGGTAGATAAAGATTATGACTCCCATGATAGCCATAGGTGGGAGAGGGAGTCCAACTACCCAATCAGCCAGTAAGATAGGTATTTTAGCTACTGCTATAAAGTGCCCAAAAACTGTAGCTCCTGCGACGATAATCATAACCATACATGTTATCCGTAAAGCCTCTTTAACTGCATTGAGGAATCCTTGCCAGGTCAATTTTCGTGTGGCTACCCCAATGAGCAATGCCCCTGCAGCGCCGGCTCCGCCAGCCTGTGTTGGACTGAACCATCCGCAGAAAAGCCCGATTATCACCATGGCGAATAAAGACAGGGTCTCGATTATCCCAACAAGCCCACTTATTTTGTCCTTCCAGTTGCTTCCAGTTCCTGCGGGAGCGAGCTCGGGGTTTTGTTTACAGAGGAGCATAATCACAACGATGAAAAGCGTAGCGAGGGTTAAGCCGGGTAGGATACCTGCCAGAAATAATTTGCCTATGGATTGCTCGGTCATTATTCCGTAAATGATGAATATGGTGCTTGGAGGAATAAGTATTCCGAGGCTACCTGCAGCGGCAACGCAGCCTGTAGCCAGAGAGTCTGCGTAATTATATCTCTTCATCTCAGGCAGGGCGACTTTTCCCATGGCAGCAGCGGTGGCACTGGTCGATCCGCATATGGCAGCGAAACCAGCACAGCCAGCAACAGTTGCCATAGCTAAACCGCCACGCAATTTTCCCAACAGCAGATAGCTCGCCTCGTAAAGTCTGCGGCTCATTCCTGAGGCAGAAGCGATAGAACCCATTAGAACGAACATGGGAATAACGGTTAAAGAATAAGAGGAAAAGACATGGAAGATATCTCGGGCGAGGATGCCAAATCCTGCCTCTGGTGAAACCAAGTATCCAAAACCAAGAATACCGACTAAAGCTAGAGCAAAGCCGACTGGTAGACGGAAAAGGAAGAGAACAATTAGAACAATAATGCCTATGATGCCAACGATGACTGGATTCATTTTTTTGCGTGGTTAATTATTGCCTTGAGCCCTTGCACCAATAACACCAGGAAAACTGTGATGGAGCAGAAGGCTATGCTGTAAACGAAAGGGTAAAAAGGTATCTCCTGGGTCATGGAAACCTCTCCACTGGTCTGGAGCACACGCCCAAATTCATAGCTCTTCCATGTGAGCATGGCAAACAAAACCATCCCCAGAAAATAAATAACTCCATCGTTGATTTTACGAATTTTTCTGGGAAAGTGTGTGGATAGGAATTCTACTTCAATGTGGCCGTGCAAAAACTGGGTATGAGCGATGGAGAACGCAATTACCACTACACCTAAGAAACCAACTATCTCAATTCCTCCTGGGATAGGCCAATTGAAAACACGTGAGGCGATTATATCAACTACAATCAGCCCTAACATGGCTACCAGGGCAGCACCTGCTATCCAATTGAGGCAGTTGCTCAATGCGTAGGTGGCTTTCTCAAAGTTTGATGCCTTACTCGACATAACACCGCGTATGGGCGACCAATTTCTTGGGCAAAAAACCGCTTCTCACGATAGCAATTCCTGCTCTACCCAATCTACGCAAAATCCTTCTGTTGGAGTCTTCTCTGCCCAATATTCAGTTTGTTCAATTAAGTACGTTTCGTAGTCCGTTGCTGGTAATCCCATAGCTGTTTTCTCGCTTATATATTCTTCTAGTAATGGCTGGGTAGCTTCTATCCATCTTGCCATTTCCTGGGGTGACAGTTCGATTAACTCTCTGTCTGCAAAAGTCAAAAAGTAGTCGATAGCGACTTTGTCATAGTATGTCCAGACTCTGGCATGTTTTTCTAGCCACTCTTCACTGACTTCGGTGAAAACCTTCTGTACATCACTGGGCAAGCTATCCCATGTATCCTTATTCATAACAACGAACATGTTGGCTGTGTATCCTACATCGCAACAGCTAGTAACATATTTCACTACCTCAGCTTGCTTCCAACCTTTTAGCACCTCGCGTGGTGTCAGGCTGCCATCAACTGTACCCTTGGACATGAGCTCATAAGCCTCTCCCTGCGAACCTCCATACCCCTCTGCCCCGAGAGCTTCAATTATCTTGGCGCCTATACCTGTAGACCTTATTATTAAACCCTTGAGGTCCTCCAGTTTACGCACCGGTTTTTCAGTAGTGAATAGAACACCCGGGCCGTGAGCATGGAAATAAAGTACATGTACATCGTCGAACTCCTTGGGCTTGAATTCTTTGTAGAAATCATTGGCTACCATAGTGGCTACCCACCCGTTGGGGTAGGCATGAGGCATGTCGACCAATTCGGTGGCCGGAAAACGTCCCATGCTATATGCGAGCACAGACATGCCTATATCTGAAATGCCTTCAACAACTCCGCCATAGACTTGTGGTGCGGGGGTTAATGTGCCTCCTGGATAGTAGCTAATCTCTACTCTGCCGTTAGAGCGCTTGTTTACTTCCTCACAAAATTGCTCTGCCAATATGGAGTGCAAATGCGTGGGCGGGAAGAAATTACTATATGTTAGTTCTATTGTTTCAGTTGATGTTGGTGTTGAGCATGAACTAAGTAGTGGCAGAGCTACCAGAACGAGAGCCAATACTACAAACACCCCCCCCTTTTTTAGCGATTTCACTTTCATGAAATTCAGGGTTCTCCGCCTTTTTATCATTTCTTTCCTCCTTAATATTAATATCGAGATGCATTCAAACTTTAGCACGGTGCTCCCAAATTAAGGGAGCTTCTTTTGCAGTAATTCGGCATTATCCATAAGAGTCATGGCTTAAGATATCCTGGAAAACTGCACATTCGATTAATTTGTGAATTGTAATTGAACTCTGCAAGAACTGCAAGCTTTGTATGGGTTCTATATCAAGACTTGATAGAAATGTCCTCGCCTGATCTCATACAGTTAATGTAAGATATTATGTGAGCCAGCAAAATAAGTTGTTACCTGCGTGGCTACATGTTAAACTTTGCTGCAAACGATGGGACGTGTCTTTTCTGGCTTTCGACCCACAGGTAAGCAACACATTGGCAATTATCTTGGAGTTATCCAAAATTGCGTTTCGCTTCAAGATGAATATGATTGTATCTACTGTGTTGTTGATATTCACGCTCTTACCACGCTTGAGAGCACGGATGCGCTTAGTAAAGATATTCATGAAATGGTGCTTGATTGGCTGGCAGCGGGCATTGACCCACAGAAGTGCATTCTTTTTGTGCAATCACATGTCCCTCAGGTGATGGAGTTATATACTTTATTCGGGATGGTGACTCCTTTAAGCTGGTTATTACGTGTGCCTACATTTAAAGAGAAAGTGAAGATGCAGCCGCATAATGTCAATTATGGGCTGGTGGGATATCCAATTCTTATGGCTGCGGACATTACTCTTTACAAAGGGGAGGTTGTTCCTGTGGGTGAGGATCAACTTCCTCATCTCGAATTGACACGGGAAATAGTGCGTCGCTTTAATTCTACTTACGGAAATGTATTTCCTGAGCCTCAAGCTAAACTCACTTCTTTTCCGTCGGTTTTGGGTTTGGATGGAGTGCAGAAGATGAGCAAAAGCTGCAATAACTATATTGAGATAGCTGCTCCTCCTGAGGAAATCTTGAAGCGTGTTATGACTGCAGTGACAGATCCTGGGCGGAAGTATCGCTCTGACCCTGGACGTCCGGAAGTGTGTAATGTCTACAGCCTCCACAAATACTTTACCTCATCGCGAGTGGAAGAAATTGCTGTTGAATGTCGTGCTGCTGGCATTGGTTGCGTGGATTGTAAAAAGATGTTGGCTCAAAGCATCAACTCCGGGCTTGAGCCTTTCCGAAAGAAGCGAGCTGCCCTGGCGTCCAAACCTAATTATGTTACCGAAGTTATTGCCGATGGAGCCAAACGAGCTGAGACTATAGCTAAAGAGACCGTGAAGGAAGTCAAGGAACATATGAATCTCTTATAACCTGGCTATGCTGAACAGATTCATAATAATGGAGTAAATATAAGAAGTAACAGGGCAGTTGCCCCCAGCGGGATGGGCTCGGTGATCCACCATGTTCCTATCCATACTGCTGAGGCCAGGTATCTGTGGGCTATAATTGGTGCATCAATTGGTACCAGTAAAACGATGAAAAACAATATCGGCCCAAGGAACAAACTGATTTTTTCTCTTAAGCCCCACTCCAGAGACGCTGCTCTTTTTTCTTCTGCTTCGTACATCCTGAGTCTTTATTGCAGGGCTATCCTGCGGTGTGTCGCATTTAAGAAGGGCCATGCCTTCTCATATTTCTGACGAATCTGCCCATTCTTTTCAGAGATTCCTCAATGTTAGCTAAGGATGTAGCATAACAGCACCTGACGAAGCCTTCTCCGCATTGCCCAAAAGCAGAGCCGGGGATCACAGCAACTTTTTCCTCTAATAATAGTTTTTCTGCGAATTTCTCTGAGCTCATTCCGGTGGTTCCTATTGAGGGAAAGGCATAGAAAGCCCCCTTTGGTTCGAAGCAAGGTAAACCAATTTCATTTAACCCTTTTACTATGAAGCGGCGGCGTCTATCGTATTCTCTATTCATCTTTTCAACTTCGCTCTCACCGTTTTTCAGAGCCTCTATAGCTGCCATTTGCGCCATTATCGGAGCACAGAGCATGGTGTATTGATGAATTTTGGTCATTGCTTCGATAAGCTGGCTATTGGCCGCCGCATAGCCGACGCGCCAGCCGGTCATGGCATAGGATTTAGAGAATCCAGCCAGCAAAATAGTTTGCTCCCTCATCCCCGGTAGGCTGGCAAAACAGGTATGTTCTACGCCGTAAACCAGTCGAGCATAAATCTCATCCGATATTACTAACAAGTCGTATTGCCGGGCCAATTCAGCCAGTTCATTTAGCTCTTCTTTGCACATAACAGCGCCCGTGGGGTTTGCTGGGTAGCCAATTAGAATGGCTTTAGTTTGTTTGTTAATTCTGGGCTCAATATCGCTTGCCTTTATGACAAAATTATTCTCCTTGTGGGTGGGCACAGAGATGGGCATACCGCCAGCAAGGGTGATGCAGGGTGAGTAAGCAACATAACACGGGTCTGGAATGATTACTTCGTCACCAGGATTGAGAATGGCTCTCATGGCAAGGTCCAGCCCTTCACTGGTGCCTACAGTAATAAGGAGTTCATGGTTGGGATGGTAATTAAGCCCGTAGTGAAGTTCTAAATATTTGGCTAGCTCCTGGCGTAATTCAATCAAGCCTTGGTTTGGTGTGTACATGGTGTAGCCTTTTTCCAGAGAATCAGCGGCTGCTTCTCTGATATGCCATGGTGTGACAAAGTCTGGCTCACCTATACCCAGGGAAATGACTCCTTCTGTAGAGGAGAGCAAGTCAAAAAATCTTCTAATACCTGAAGATGGGATGCTATTTAGCTTCTGTGAGATAAAACTATCCAGAGTCTTAACTAAAGTGGATTTCATTCTAGGTATCCTATGGCATTAAAGGTAATCGTCTAGGTTCCTCGGAAAGCTCTACAATTTCTCCATCATCCTTATATCGTTTGAGCAGGAAGTGGGTAACAGTACTTTGTACTTCTCCTAGAGGAGCTAGTTTTTCTGTTACGAAGCTGGAAATTTCTTGCATGTTTTTGCCCTTCACCAGCATGGCCAGGTCGTAAGTCCCTGAAACTAAGTAGGCGTATTGTACCTCGGGGAAGCGGTAAATGTGCTCTGCTATGGCATCAAAGCCAACGCCGTGCTGTGGCGTTACCCTGACTTCAATCAAAGCCCATACCTCTTTTTTGCCTAATTTAGGCCAATTAATTATAGTTTTATATTTTATTATAGTTCTGTTTTCTTCAGCTTGCTTAATTGTTTTCTCTACTTCACTAACAGGTATGCCCAGCATGGTAGAAATCTGCTCTGGTGTTGCACGAGCGTTATCTTGGAGAATTTCAAAAATCTGTTCCATTTTTCTAAACTACCACTCCAATAGATGACCAGTAATCTTCCGTTTCATTGTAGCACAATTCAAATATTTTGCCCTTATCGGTGATGACTTTAAACAATTTTTTGCCTGGTTCTTGCCAGGCTTTCTCTATTTCTTTTACCTCATATTCTCTACCTTGCCACTCAAAAGACTTAGGCCGTTCGGCATAGATATGCCCTGAATAGCAATTGACTTTAAGGTTATTCAATCTTGGCTCCTTTAGGTTTTTATTAGGTGGTTTATTTCCCTTTAAAGTGATGGCTTCCTCTTATGCCAGTCGGTGGCTTGCTCGTAGGCGAAAGCGACACGTAGTACTGTTTCCTCATCGAAAGGCTTGCCTATAATCTGCATGCCTACAGGTAAATTATTGCCAAAGCCGGCTGGTATGGAGATAGCTGGAAGGCCAGCAATGTTTATGGGTAAAGTGCAGACATCGCTCAAATACATCTGCATTGGATCTTCTAATTTTTCGCCAATTTTGAAAGCCACTGTTGGCGATGTTGGGGTAACTAAGACATCATATTTTTTGAAAACCTGGTCGAACTCTCGTTTTATTAAGGTGCGCACTTTTTGTGCTTTTAGATAATAAGCGTCATAGTATCCAGCTGATAGGGCATAAGTGCCCAACATGATGCGTCGTTTGACTTCAGGGCCGAAACCGAATTGCCGTGTTTTCTCCGCTGCTTCTATCGCGGCACTGGCATTTTGTTCCGAGAAGCCATATTTTACTCCATTATAGCGGGCTAAATTTGCTGAGGCTTCAGAGGGAGCAAGTATATAGTAGACGGCAAGGGCATATTTAGTGGATGGCAGGGAGACTTCCCAATCTATCTCTGCGCCTAGCTCCTCCAGCTTCTTTATAGCTATCTCTAGGACTGTTCTTACTTCGCTCTGCATACCTTCTACCAGGTATTCTCTGGGAATGCCAATTCTTAACCCATTGAGGTGGGGGATTAATTGTTGTGTATAATCTGGTACAGGATATGAGACTGAAGTTGAGTCATTGGGGTCATATCCGGCAATAGCGTTCATTACCAGAGCACAATCGGTGACATCCTTGGTTATTGGACCAATCTGATCCAGGGAACTGGCGAAAGCGACCAGCCCAAAACGGCTTACTCGGCCATAAGTTGGTTTGAAGCCGACCACATTGCAGAATCCTGCTGGTTGGCGGATACTTCCTCCTGTGTCAGAACCAAGTGTGTAAATAGCTTCGTCGGCGGCCACAGCGGCAGCCGAACCACCGCTGCTGCCTCCAGGGACACGGCTTAAGTCCCAGGGGTTATGTGTGGGAAAGAAGGCGGAGTTCTCTGTAGAAGAGCCCATAGCAAACTCGTCCATGTTTGCCTTGCCCAACATTACCAGTCTTTGTGCTTTCAGTTTCTTTATCACTGTTGCATCGTAAGGTGGGACAAAATTTTCCAGCATTTTTGAACCACAGGTAGTGCGTATTCCTTGGGTGCAGATGACATCTTTAATTAAAGTTGGTATGCCTGTTAGAGGTGTAATATCGCCGCTGGCTATGCAACTATCTGCTTCACTTGCTTTTTTTAGGGCTATATCCTCACTGACGCTAATGCAGGCATGGACATTGCTTTCCACAGCAGCGATGCGCTCCAGAGTAGATTTAGTGAGCTCAACTGAAGAAATTTTCCTTTGTTTAAGAAGTTCGTGTGCTTGATGAATAGCTAATTGGTAAAGTTCGTTCATAACTACTCCTTATTACTCCTCGAACGGGCCCGTTAATCATTTGTGAATTACGGGTGTGCCTACTCTAATATTGTTTGTACTCTGAAGCAATTCGCTTCCTGCCTGGGAGCGTTGGCCAGGACTTTGCTTTGGGGATATGATTTGGTTATGGTATCTTCTCTGAAAATGTTTTGCAGGGGAATGGAATGAGTTGCTGGTGGTACATTGGAGGTGTCTATTTGTTTGAGTATCTCAAAATTTTCCAGTATGTCGGATAATTGGGAACTGAGTTTCTCAATTTCGGCTTCACTCAAACCTAGCTGGGCTAGCTTGGCAATATGTTTGACCTGTTCATGGCTCAATTTCATTTTACATCGTTGTGTGATTGTTATTATAGCATCGCTTTTTTCGAGATAACAATAGTTGCGCTTGTTTATGTGATTAGTGGCACTTCACGCTTCCAGCTTACGATGACGGGGATTGGATTTCAGCTTTACTGGCATATTAAGTGGGACACTATTTCTTTGAACTAACTCAATTGTTGCTTATATCTGCGAGTAAAGCTTATAATTGCAAAATTATAATGGCCAGGTGGCTAGAGAAAAAAGAAAGTTGAGGTGGATTAATGAATTCATATAAAGCGGATAAAATTCGTAATGTTGCGTTGTTATCTCATTACGGTGCTGGTAAAACTTCGCTCGCTGAAGCGATGCTATTTGCTTCGGGAACTATCAAACGATTAGGTAATGTTGAGGATGGTACTACTACCTCTGATTACGATCCTGGAGAAACAGCACACCACATGAGCATGAGTCTTTCTGTACTTTCACAGGAGTGGAAAGGCAACAAATTAAATCTCGTTGATACACCAGGCTACCTTGATTTTGCAGGTGAGGTCAAATCTGCTTTGCGTGTCTGTGAAGCAGCGATAGTTGTGGTTTGTGCTGCCTCTGGTGTAGAAGTAGGCACTGAACATGTATGGTCTTATGCTGAAGAAAAGAAGTTGCCGCGGTTGGTGTTCGTTAATAAAATGGATAGAGATAATGCTGATTTCTTTCGAGCATTAGAGGATATACAGTCTAAACTGGCAGCAAGATGTTTGCCAATTCAACTACCTGTAGGTGCCCAGGCTGACTTTCAGGGCATTGTAGATTTAGTAACTATGACAGGTTACTCAACCTCTACTTCAGAGGAGATAGAGTTGGCTCCTGAGCTCATGGAACAGGCCAAATCTTATAGAGAGAAATTGGTGGAGGCTGTAGTTGAAATTGATGACGAGCTTATTGACAAGTACCTGAAGGGCGAAGAAATAAGCAACGAAGAAATTTTTGCTGCCATAAAACAAGCGACTGTAACAGGTAAACTGGTACCCATTTTTGCCGGCTCTACCCTGCGTAATATTGGTATTAGTCCATTGTTTGATGCTATTAATAATTATTTGCCTTCACCTGCGGAAGTGGGTGCTGTTGTAGGCATGAACCCAGTGACTGGTGATGAAGAGGAAATTAAACCGGAGGCTGGAGCGCCCTTGAGTAGCCTTGTTTTTAAGACTACTGCTGATCCATTTACAGGCAAGGTTAGCTGTTTGCGCATTTATTCCGGAGCCCTTTTCGGTAATTCACAGGTTTGGAATGCTAACAAGGATGGTATGGAACGTATTGGCCAAGTTTTCACCTTATTGGGAAAGAACCAGCAGACTGTTGACCAATTAGCCGTCGGAGATATTGGAGCGGTAGCTAAATTGAATTTAACTACCACAGGAGATACCCTTTGTGCTCCAGAACATCATGTGATTTTAAAAGGCATTGAATTTCCTCAGGCAAACCTTAGTATGGCTGTTAGTCCTCAAACGAAGGTTGATTTGGATAAGATGAGCACGGTTTTGCCCAGAGTTTGCGAGGAAGACCCTTCTCTCAAAATACATCGAGATTCTAATACTAACGAGACCATTGTCTCAGGGATAGGTGATAGTCATTTAGAGATGGTTAAAGAAAGAATGCAGCGCAAGTTTGGGGTGAAGGTAAATATGGAAACACCGAAGATTGCCTACAAAGAGACTATAACGTTGCCAACTAAGGCGGAGCATAAACATAAGAAACAATCAGGAGGGCATGGCCAGTATGGGCATGTGCTTCTACAGCTTGAACCTCTACCTCGTGGTAGTGGATTTGAGTTTAGTGTGAAGATAGTTGGTGGTACAATTCCCAAGAACTATATTCCGTCTGTGGAGAAAGGAGTCAACGAAGCGAAAAGTGATGGCGTATTGGCAGGGTATTCTGTGGATGACGTGAAAGTAACGCTCTATGATGGCAGTTTTCATCCGGTAGATTCTGCAGATATCGCCTTTAAGATCGCTGGAGCGCAGGCTTTGAAGAAGGGATTGGCTCAAGGACAACCTGTATTGCTTGAGCCAGTTATGAGCCTTAATATAACTGTGCCTGAGATGTATACTGGAGATATTGTGGGCGACCTTAATATCAAGCGAGGGCATGTGCTTGGTATGACTCCTGGAGAGAATCTTAATGTTATTCAGGCTCAGGCGCCGCGTGCAGAATTGCTTCGTTATGCTATAGACTTGAGGTCAATGACACAGGGGCGTGGCAGCTTTACCACGGAGTTTAGCCATTATGAAGAGGTGCCAGCTCATGTTGGGCAGAAAGTCATCGCTGAAGCAAAGAACAGTAGAGCTTAACAATTGAGGTTATGGTGATAGATGTTCCACCTGTTCTTAATAAACGAATTCATTGGTAGCAGTAGATTGGCTTTTTAACCTTGGCGAAGGCGTGACTATGGGTAATAAGATAATTGATACATCTGTAAGTGTGGGGTCTGATAGATGGTTGATGGTGGGCAGTAGAGGACTTGAACCTCTGACCTCCTGTGTGTAAAACGTCTTCCTAGCTACAAAGTTCACAGTTTTTGTGTGAACTAATTCATCCGAATGCTCTCTTAACTTACGAGCAAGTGTTGGGCTTGCCTTTCTTTGCCCTGATAGAATCATGCTTAGATAGCTTTTAGAAATACCTAATCCTTGGGCTATCTGTGTTTGGTTTTTTAGTCGTGGACATCCCTTCCTATGGGATAATTCACATCTTCCTCAACATTAACTAGCTTTAAGACGTGCTATTGCCATGGCAAGAAAACCGACGCCAAGACCAATGAAAAGACCCTGGACAAGATACCCTAATGCCCAACCAATCCCCATACCAATAAACAAGCATGCTGGGATAAATAGGCCACTGATTTCCCATTTTTTCTTAGTTTCTTCTTTCTCGTTAGTCATCTCTGTTGTCTCCTTCTAAATTTTGTTTTAGTTTGCCAGTATTCCCTTCATATAGTTTATGGATTATACACATAATGGATTGATAGTCAGACATCTTCATATTCATGAACTATTCACTTTACGATAAACATCAGCCACCATTTTTGCGGACCTCTTTCTTAATATAGAGTAGCCTTACTGGCCTGGTTAATGTAAATATTTCTCCATAAGCTATGCAGCTCCCTTACAGACATTATACTACTAGCGTCAAGGTAATATGGGGTGTGGGCAACCAACAAGCAGAATATGGTTTCAAGCTATCCTCAAACCTCAGCTACATAGATTCACATCCTGTACTATTATACTATATATGGTTACCTTGCATTGGAGTGAACCCCTGAGACTGGACACTTTAGGTTAGGAAGGTTTGGCAAGGTGAAAATACTCTATAATGGAGGATAGAAGGGATTTTGCTATGAGGAATCGGAGAAGTTTCAGTATAGAATTTAAGAGGCAGGTAGTAGAGGAGTTATTCAGTAGAGAGAGCCGTCCTGCCCAACTCTGCCGGAGATACAACATCTCACCGAGCCTACTTTAGCATTGGAAGAAACAATACAGTCGGGGCAAGTTCAATAATGAGCCCAGCGAGGAAGCTGCCCTTAGGGACAGGGTAGATAAGCTGGAGCGGCTGGTGGGCAGGCTGACACTGGAGAACGAGTTTCTAAAAAAGGGGTTACAGATGAGCTTCAGCCAGCCTCAGAGAAACGGGAATTTATCACCAGGTGCAAAGACTTCCTCAGCAGTATCCGGCAGGGGTGTAGACTTATGAACATCCCCCGGAGTAGTTTCTATCGCAAACCCAGTGCCGAGAGCTCTGATAGGATGAAGCTGGAGGCAGACCTGGTAGATCCGCATTGAGGCCATCTGTCTTGAGTTTCCCCGTTATGGCTACCGCAGGGTTACTCATCAGCTTAAGCGTGAGGGAAGGAGGGCAAATCATAAGAAGGTGTTGCGCTTGATGAGGGAAAGCGACCTCTTATGTCAGGTCAAACGGAAGTGGGTAAGAACCACCAATAGTAACCATCACTTCCCCAGGTATCCCAATCTCATCAAGGGAATGGTTATCAATAGGTTAAACCAGGTATGGATTAGTGATATTACCTACATCCGTATCAAGACTGGCTTTGTCTACCTGGCAGCGATATTGGATGCTTGCTCCCGGCGGGTGATAGGCTATGCCCTCTGCACCAGGATTGATAGCTCACTAACACTTGAGGCATTCAAGATGGCTATAGCAGAGCGTAACCCTGGCCCTGGCATAATGCATCTCACTCAGGCCAGGGTGTGTAGTATGCTTCGCGGGAATACGTAGAGGAACTCAAGAGCCACGGATTTGAGTTCAGCATGTCACGGAGGGGAAACCCCTATGACAACGCTACCATGGAAAGTTTTTTCAAGACGTTGAAATACGAGGAGGTGTACCTGTGTGAGTATAAAACGCTGGAGGATGTGATGAGCAGACTGCCGTATTTCATCGAAGAGGTTTATAACCTCAAAAAGCTTCACTCAGCGCTGGGTTATCGGCCACCTGATGAGTTCGAGGAATTACTGGTTATGAAAGAGAATAAAAAGAAGGAATCCCGCCAGACTCTCCTAACCCTTTCTGTCCAATGATAGGGGTGCAGTCCATTACCTCCTTTTAAATATATTGTAAGTTATGTTAACCTGATCTTAGTGCCTGTCATATAGGAAATATCTCTAGTCACCTTGGTGAGCTCAGCGTATATTATTGTATTTGATATTGAGCTACAATGTAGAAAGATAAATACTTAGCGTATTAATCGACAGTGAAAAATGATTGATAACGAGATTTATGATGAATTCAAGACCCTATTGGATAATGATGGGCGTGAAAAACCATTGCAAAAATACCTCGAAAATAATCCTGAAATAATAAGCAAGACTTTCCATGAAGGAGCACAAAATCCACTTGTGATTCCATTGTATAAGTTAGCGAATAACTATATTACAGATTTTATATTTGTTGGAGTTCGCTCATATGGGTCATTAGATGTGCACCTCATCGAAATTGAACCTGCAATTAATGAGAAGCCATTGTTTAATAATAGTAATCAATCAACTGGTCGTCTTCGTGTAGCAGAAGGGCAAATTATGGACTGGCGAACATGGATGAATGAATATGAAAATTTCTTCAAAGTACAATTAATAAATACCATAAAAAAACTTGGACGCTGGGATAACAATTTACTTTCCAAAATAGCAACTAATGCAATTCGCCAAGACATTATTTATTATCACATTATCATTGGACGAAGAAAGGATTTTGATGGAGAAGGTGATAAGTACCGACATACATACCAGGCAAGATCTGGTAATAGAGAAGAAATTGCAACTTGGGATCGACTACTAGCAACAAGTCGGCTCATGAACAGAGTAAAAGTAGCTAATAAGCAGTCAGTTGTCGAAAGTATCCCGAAGAAAGTATTTATTTCTTATAAGAAACAAAGTAAGTCAGAAAATATCGCAGAGAAAATTGCTCATAAATTATCACAAAAGGGAATTGAAGTTTGGTTTGACAAGTGGGAAATCACTGCGGGCGATTCTATACCTGGCAAGATTGAGGAAGGTTTTACGAATATTGATGCTTGTATAATATTTATAAACAGGGAATATAGCATGTCAGCCTGGTGTACAAAAGAAATGAACACTGCAATTACCAAAGGAATAAACGAAACGCTGAAGATAATACCCAGTTTGGTCGAAAACTGCTGTGTCCCTGAGCTTCTCAAGGACCAGAGGCGAGTTGATTTCATTAATCCCACGCAAGACGAATTTGAGGCAAAGTTCAAAGAAATTACTAATTCAATATTCAAAGTTGATCCTAATCCATACAGAATTGAACAGAAAAAGAATAATGGAAAGAACACTCACAAATCTGATGTTCTAGCAATTAATGATAGTAAACTAATTGCAGAAACATTAGAAAAAATGCATAAGAGAATGCTTGATTTTAGAGAGCAAAAACTCAAGCTGACAGTTCAATTAAAAGAATTTAAAAAAATCTGCCCAATATTATTACGTAGAATGGGTCTAGAATTTGATAATTATAATGACTTTATTAAAGGTTTACGGAAGAAATATAGGCCATTATTAAAAAGTACCAATAGCAGGAGTGGGTTCAATAGACTTGTTATTAAATCAAAAATAGAGCAAGAATTGTGGGAATCTAAAGAATGGACTATGGATGATCTTACAAATATAAGTAATTTATTGGATGAACTTGATTGGGGAATAGAGGGACTTCGTTATAAAGACAAAGAGTGGAATAATTTATATGATTCATTAAAGCTAAATCTTTCTAGTAAAAATGACCTTCGTCTACTAATTGAAAAGCATATGAAGCTCTCTCACGGTTTCTGTAACATATCATTAGTAAAAGGGTATGCTAGGAAATGGGTAAACGATTTTGATGCAACCCTACTATTGTTTACTACAAATCATATTGTTACTAAACTTGATATTGATTCAGGATTAAATGAAATAATAATCGAGATTCGAGAGTTATTAAGAAACAAGAAACAGGACCCACCTATTTTTACTCCCCATAAATATGCAATTGGTCTTTCAGGCATGACAGGATACCCGTCCAAACCTGATAATGCAAAGTGGTTATGCTTGGAAATTGCTGTAAATCCCATTAATGAGCTTATTACTACACTAGATTTACTGATAGATAGCAAAACTGTCCATGCTAACCATTTACCTTGTAGTGTTGTGTCTGCATTTAATGCTTATTTCAATGTTTCTGAATGGCGGTGGAAGGGGGGAAAACAAGTAGAATTGATAAGTAAAGCAGGTAGCGAAACACAAAGCTCAGTTATAATCAATATAGATTTTAACGTAGAACTTTTTGGAAGTCATCGAATCTAGTAGTGCATTATTGAATAACCTTTGTAATTTTGAACTGAACCAAATTAACCAATTTAACTTCTGGCAAGAAAGCTGTTCAGGTTTTCTTTTATACTATGGTAGATACAATAGAGAGGCTTTGCAATAAAGGTTAGGATGTTAGGATAGGTTAACATGTTTTCTATATATATAGTATTTATCCTAACCTATGTTAACCTTGCTTAACCTGCCTATAATACTCAAGTAGTAGCTAGTTCTATTCACTGTAAAAATAAAAATTTCGTCTGAGAGAGAATCAATGGGAAAGCCCTTCAGAAGAAACGAATGGTGGGGGAGTACCTCCTTCACTATTGATATATGTTTTTCAAGATAAAGGGTGTGCTCTATCCTAAGCTAATCTTGGTTAACCTGCTTATAATGAGTTAAGCAATCATCAAAGGTTATACTACGAGTGTATTTGAGTACCATATCAAGGTCTTCCCATCCACCTAGATGCATAATATCTAATTAATAGGTGATTAATTCATCGTAAAAAAGAGAGAAATTCGTCTGAGAGAGAATCAACGTTATAACCCATCGGAAGCAATGAAGGTATGGGGGATACCCTTCTTCACAGATAAGACAAGCAACATCTAGTATCAATTCAATATGATAGGTTTATCTTTGTGAACTATTAGCTATGAACTCCTGATTGCTAAACATATTATGTATTTGAATTATTCACTCTACGATAGACATCAAGAGCATCATCGAATGATAGTGACTTGGAGTAATGCTCCACCATAGATAAAGTTTCCCAACCACCAAGAGATTGAACGATACGAGTAGATAACCCCGATTTCACATTATAGACACAGAATCCACGCCTGAAGCTGTGGGGATTGCATTTAATACCTGTTTCCTTACTAAGCCTCTTAAGCATGGTCACAATGCCAGCTCTTGCTATTTCAAAGCTATCATGTGTATAAAACCATTGCTTCACAAGTCCATTTCCAGCTAGAGCTTTACGGAATTTATTGCCTTTACCTAGTACAACTACAGTACATTCTTGCCAGTCGAAGTCTCCCTTCTTGATACTGGTGGCTTCACTTAATCTTGTGCCTGAATACCATAGAAAGCTTATCAAAGCTCTATCCCGTTCACAATGGCAATGGTTAATCAGAACTTCTAGTTGCTCCTTTGATACAGCAGGTAATAGTTTCCTTTGATGCTTAGGTTTAGGAACTCTATCAATAACCTTATCCTGTATATGACTATTACTGTACAACCATAAGAAGAGGGTTTTTAGAATTTGATAGAACCTTGTTTTACCATTGTGACAAGTGAGAGACTTAAGGTAAGAAATAGCACCATCTGGACTTAAGGGGTAACCAATAAAGTGATTAAGAGTATAGTTATAGAACTCAATCGTTCTTTTGCTACAACCATCAGGACGAGAAGCCATGAACTTCTCAAACAATTCTTTTGTGAACACTTTGAAGCTAATTTATCAATTTGAGTGGTGGGCAGTAGAGGACTTGAACCTCTGACCTCCTGTGTGTAAAACAGGCGCTCTAACCAACTGAGCTAACCGCCCAACATGGTACGCCTGGTGGGATTTGAACCCACGACCTCAGCCTCCGCAGGGCTGCGCTCTATCCAACTGAGCCACAGGCGCATGGTGCCGAAGGAGGGAGTTGAACCCTCATGTCCGTAAGGACACTACGCCCTGAACGTAGCGCGTCTGCCATTCCGCCACTTCGGCTTTAATATTATGAATATTCTGTGCTAAATTCTCCTTTCCCAAGGGAAACAAAGATAACAGCCAATATCCCCAGGATATTGAGAGGTAGAAGGGCACAAATAGCCCCGGCCAAGGATAAGCCAAAGTTTTTCCTTTTTATAGCTGAAATACCACCAATTAAAGCTATTATGCCCAGGGCAATAATGACTGTACCTGCAATAATTAACCAAGTTGGGAGTATGGCGATACTATAGTCGTTTACAATGTTTGGAAGGAGACGGCATTGTGAGTGCAAAAATGATGTGCCAATCTCTATTGCGATGATGGATAATCCTCCAGTAATTATTTCACATACCCCGACTATTATACTTAAAATACCGCCAGCGCTAAGTAAGCCACCTCTGCTATCATCACCGGATGTCATTTCTTCACCTCCTTTTTATGGTGGGCAGTACTGGATTTGAACCAGTGGCCTCTTGCGTGTGAAGCAAGCGCTCTAACCACTGAGCTAACCGCCCAAAGCCACATCTATTCTAACCTTAAGGTATCTATTTGTAAAACCAGCGAACTGAGTCATTTCAGAGGCTTTTGTTTTGCTGTTCTGCTATCCACTTCGCAGATGTTTATGGTGTGGATTAGCAACGTCCTATGAGATGGCCACTTGCTTTGAACATACCTCATCGAACTTCGATGGCCAGTCTGTAACAGACATCGTGTTCAGGAATTTAATTGGGTCAAGGCGCTCAGGGGCAATTACTCCTCCTTCTTATGCTAGAAATTATTTTTAGCTCTGATTTTTACCCAGCAGCTCCGCACTGGCTCTTTTTAATATCCTGGATATTTCCTCTTCAGCGCTGTCGGAAAGTGGTTCAGGTTTATGTGTAGCCAGTATTTCATGAACCTTATCTCTGGCTACCTCGGCCATTGTTTTCGAGCCCTTTTTCTGCCATGCGTTAAAGGTGTCTTTGTCGCTGAGTTGTGGCAACCAGAATTCCTGTTTGTAATGCTCCAGTGTGTGCTTCTGCCCCAGAAATATGCCACCAGGGCCAACTTTGTTGATGATATCCAGGGCTAAGGTATCATCGTTTACTTCGAACCCGCGGGCCAGCCTGCGAATTGCAGCTATGATTTCGTTGTCAATGACCAGAAGTTCTGGCGACATGGCGTTGGAGGCATCTATCGCTCCTACCCCATCAATGACATCTATTCCACCCATCAGTAGAGCTGTGGTTATGGTCATAGCTCTCTCAAAGCCAGCCTGTGCATCTGGAACCTTGCAGTCGGAATTCCCTGAACATAACTCGCAGGGAAGTTCATATCGCTCGACTAGTTGAGCCAGTGCCATGTGTATCAGGGCACGCTCGGGAGAACCCGGAGAATATTCCCCTGTTTTGAGATTTGCAATCGCAGCGGCGCTGCCGTAGAGCACAGGTGCTCCAGGATTAGCAAATTCGAGTATAACCAGATTGGCCAGGTTCTCGGCATTGCTGACAACTACAGTTCCTGCCAGCGTGGCCGGAGCCGTTTCGCTTGCCAGTGGCATGGGGAAGATAACAACGGGGACGCCGGCTTTGCCGTACTCTATTGCTCCCTCTGTTATGCCTTTATCGTATGTCAGAGGGGAGATGGGGCATTGAATGGCTGAAAAAAATAGGCCTTTTCTTAAGTTGTTCTGCTCCGCCGACGATGGTGGCTGCAATTTCAACCTGGTAACGTGCATCTCTGGCATCCAGTGCTTCCCACTCAACATGCTTTTCTGTGTTTCGGAGGACGCCAATAAACGCAGTTAAACCCTGCATAGGAGCAGGTATATCGATGGGAACTAACGATCCCCATACGAGATGAACATTGTCAAGGTAATCCGCTACTCTTGTCCAGCGAGCAAGGTCATCATTCGTCGATGCTCTGCGTTCACCTGTTTCCCAGTCCGTGATGCACGCAGGGCTTCCTCCCGTAGTAAAATGTGTCTCTGTTTTATCCAGTATAAGGTCATTTTTGGGGTTTCTGGCGCAGTATGGAATGGTCTTTGGTGCTCTCTTTAGGGCTTCCTCAACTAAAGTTCTGGGGATAGCTACGTGATTTCTATCGTAATCTACTTTCGCTCCAGCTTTTTTTAAGATATCGAGGGCTTGCTGGCTCAGAACCCTGATGCCTGTGTTCTCCAGCACCTTCAAAGAGCTATTATGTATGGCTTCTAATTGTTCTGTTGATAAAAAATGTGCCTTAGGCTTGCTCATTTTTTTGATCCTCCTTGTGGTTACAGTTTTTCTATGATGGGTGCCGCTAGTTTCATTTGCAAACCTCCTTTTTTTTATTTATCTTTGCCTGCTTTTGCCAGAGATTCAGACAAACCAAC
>CAZDXE010000003.1:21481-61815 GCA_964509565.1 uncultured Dehalococcoidales bacterium
GTAGGACAAATAATTTACTATCCACTTTAAGAAGAAAAAGGAGGTAGGTTAAAATGCAAGCATATTGTATGAAGTGTCG
This sequence comes from uncultured Dehalococcoidales bacterium, assembly GCA_964509565.1. GTDB lineage: Bacteria > Chloroflexota > Dehalococcoidia > GIF9 > AB-539-J10 > JAGMDB01. Next base: position 21,561 of record CAZDXE010000003.1, read on the forward strand.
TGCTAAGAGGGAAATGAAAGATGCTAAGGCTATAACCATGAAAAATGGCAGGCCGGCAACGCAGGGTGTGTGCCCCGTGTGTGGAACTAAGATGTTCAGGATTGGTAAAAGCTAAAACTGTTGTTGCAAAAAGCCAGGTGCTGGAGCGGTTGTGTGTTTGTGTGTGCAGTAAAAGTGCCTGGCTTTTCTATTGATGTCGATATAATTGTGGCGGTTGTTTAGTTGGGTTGTAATTGGTTTTCGTATTTGCCTATCTTGTGAATACATCCTGCGAAGACAAGAAATATGTGCTTGTGTGGGGAGAAAGAAGAAGGAACTACAAGAAACAGTCGGAGATCAAAAATGAAGCAGAAAAATCGTTGTAGATGGTATGATGAGTCTTCTGGGGTAAAGAGATCTTGTGATTTAGGCCTGATTGATAAAAAGTGGGTGGAAGATTATTGCTGGCAGGGTGGTAAAGATTGTGTAAGGAAGAAAAGATTTGAGGGGGAGGGATACGTATCCCCTGATTATGTATTACCCGATGGCTCTATAAGTGAACGTGTTAAGATATATTTGAAGCAGAAAGGAAAGCTGTAAAGTAGCTCACTACAAGAGTGATTTTGTTGTTCAGTTGAATTGAGAATAGACAGTATCTATTTCTCTTGAATACCCTGTCTGAATGTATAGTTGGTTGATTGTGAGAGCAGGGATGGATAGAAGTAGATATATAGTTATTAAGGGATTTAGCGCCAGTTATACCAGCGCCCAGGGTATTCCCTGTATTCTCTTGCGAACCTTCGCAGATTAAAATATTCCATTGCTTTGCCTTTTTCCTGTCTGACGATTAAATCGGTTATTAACTTGCCTAGTGCTTGTGAAAAGCAAAATCCGAAGCCATTACAGCCGCAGGCTAATATTAATCCTTTTAATTCATCTACTTCACCCACGATTGGTAACTCGTCGGGGGTTATGTCCGCAAAGCCTCCCCAGTGCCTCAAGATATTCACGTTGCCTAGTTGTGGGATATATTGTTGTATAGCGTGAGCGGTACGTTTGAGAACGCCTAAACTTGCCTCTGCATTGTATCCTGGTTCCCTGGTTGGCACAATTTCCTCCCCCGCTATGATTTGCCCATTTTTTTCTTGGCGGCTCCAGATATTTCCAACTCCAGCAAGATAGGGTAAGTGCATCAGAGGTTCGGTGATGAAAGCTTCATCACGGTACGGCATGGTGGGTATTTTTATACCAGTCATCCGTGCTACATCGCTGGACCATGCCCCTGCAGCGTTAATTACAGTGTGGGTCTTTATTTTCCCTTTAGTTGTTAGTATGCTTTCTATTTCCCCCTTCTCGACTTTTATGCCCGTTACCTCGGTATAAGTGTAAATCTTTGCCCCTGCCCTCTTTGCATTGATAGTAAGTGCTTCAACGGTATAGAAGGGATTTGCGCCAGCGTTAATGCGATGATTACAGAGATGGTATCCTCCCACCACTGGGTTATTATCTACATCAATATATGGAGCCATTTTTTTTATCTCGTCTGGTTTTAGATATTCAATGTTTAAGCCTAAATTCTTTTGTGTAATTGCCATTGCTTTGCGATAATTTTCTTCCTCTTCTGGGGTGACAAGTATCAGATAATCTGAAGGTGTATACTCTATGTCGTAGTCCAGTTCTTCTTCTAGTTCTGCGAATTTCTTTGTGGTGCTAAGTCCAAGTTTGGCTAATTCTTTGTCAGGTTCCTGGCCCCATATGTTCCAGATCATTGATCCTGAGCGGCCAGTAGCTCCGTTCGCAAGACTGCCTTTCTCAACAAGTACTGTGTCGATGTTTTCCTTGGAGAGATTATATGCGATGGTGCATCCGCTTATCCCCCCGCCAATGATGACAACTTCAGCAGTTTTTTTCATTCTCCTTTGTTATTCCCCTCTGGTATCTTTCCCATTACTCCAAGTGGCATGGGTTTGATGGGTGCTCGGTCAGTGGGTGGCAAAATTCCCTCTCGTGGTTTCCCTGTTTTGTGGCTAATTAATTTCATAATCTGGGGCATACATCCACGGCCCTGGCATTCTCCCATTCCTGCTCGTAAATGCCGCTTAATCTCGTTAGTAGTTGTATAACCTTGCTCAATTGCTTTTAGTATCTCTTCTTTAGTGATATCTTCGCAGAAGCATATAATAGTTTCTTCGCTGCTATTCATTCTCTTTCCTCTTTGCTTTAATTGAACGAGCTTCCATGGCAAATTTTTTGTCAACAGCGATGGAAACAACATATGTTCCACCTTTGCCCTTCCTGATTTTTATGACCTCTGCTTGGCCAATATTTTCCCCAGAGCGATTTAGCGCCAGCTATACCAGCGGCCAGTGTATTCCCTGTATTCTCTTGCGAATCTTCGCAGATTAAAACATTCCATTGCTTTGCCTTTTTCCTGTCTGACGATTAAATCAGTTATTAATTTACCTAGCGATTGTGAAAAGCAGAATCCGAAGTTATTGCAGCCGCAAGCTAATATCAATCCTTGTAATTCATCTACCTCACCCACGATTGGTAACTTGTCGGGGGTTATGTCCGCAAAGCCTCCCCAGTGCCTCAAGACATTCACGTTGCCTAGTTGTGGGATATATTGTTGTATAGTGTGAGCGGTGCGTTGGAGAGTGCCTAAACTTGCCTCTGCATTGTATCCTGGTCTGGTTGGCGCCCCTTCCTCCCCCGCTATGATTTGCCCATTTTTTTCTTGGCGCCACCAGATATCTCCACGTTCAGCGAGATATGGTAAGTGCATCAGAGGTTCGGTGACGAAAGCTTCAGTACGCTTCGGCATGGTGGGTATTTTTATACCAGTCATCTGTGCTACATCGCTGGACCATGCCCCTGCAGCGTTAATTACAGTGTGGGTTTTTATTTTCCCTTTAGTTGTTAGTATGCCTTCTATTTTTCCATTCTCTACTTCTATGCCTGTTACCTCGGTGTAAGTGTAAACCTTCGCCCCTGCTCTCTTTGCATTGGTAATGAGTGCTTCAACGGTATAGAAGGGATTTGCGCCAGCGTTAATGCGATGATTACAAAGATGGTATGCTCCTACCACTGGATTATTATCTACATCAATATATGGAGCCATTTTTTTTATCTCGTCTGGTTTTAGATATTCAATGTTTAAGCCTAAATTCTTTTGTGTAATTGCCATTGCTTTGCGATAATTTTCTTCCTCTTCTGGGGTGACAAGTATCAGATAATCTGAAGGTGTATACTCTATGTCGTAGTCCAGTTCTTCTTCTAGTTCTGCGAATTTCTTTGTGGTGCTAAGTCCAAGTTTGGCTAATTCTTTGTCAGGTTCCTGGCCCCATATGTTCCAGATCATTGATCCTGAGCGGCCAGTAGCTCCGTTCGCAAGACTGCCTTTCTCAACAAGTACTGTGTCGATGTTTTCCTTGGAGAGATTATATGCGATGGTGCATCCGCTTATCCCCCCGCCAATGATGACAACTTCAGCAGTTTTTTTCATTCTCCTTTGTTATTCCCCTCTGGTATCTTTCCCATTACTCCAAGTGGCATGGGTTTGATGGGTGCTCGGTCAGTGGGTGGCAAAATTCCCTCTCGTGGTTTCCCTGTTTTGTGGCTAATTAATTTCATAATCTGGGGCATACATCCACGGCCCTGGCATTCTCCCATTCCTGCTCGTAAATGCCGCTTAATCTCGTTAGTAGTTGTATAACCTTGCTCAATTGCTTTTAGTATCTCTTCTTTAGTGATATCTTCGCAGAAGCATATAATAGTTTCTTCGCTGCTATTCATTCTCTTTCCTCTTTGCTTTAATTGAACGAGCTTCCATGGCAAATTTTTTGTCAACAGCGATGGAAACAACGTATGTTCCACCTTTGCCCTTCCTGATTTTTATGACCTCTGCCTGGCCAATATTTTCCCCTGAGCGATTTAGCGTATCAACTCGCTCTCCTTTTTTTGGCACGGGGAGCATTTCATAGGGGATAGAAACCAGCGTTTTACCCTCTTTATAATTCATATTTATAACGAAGATAGCCAAACCGGGGCACAAATCTATGCATAAGGTGCATCCTGTACATTTTTCGTAGTCTATGCTAGGTGGTGTTGTAAGGCTTTCCTTGCTAATAGCCCCCAATTTGCAGGCTTCCACACAGGGGTCGCATGGGATATCCTCTGTGCATTCAATGATTGCTACCGGCCCTTTTGCCAGCCTTTCTTCAGCGGGTAGTTTAATTGTTTCCTTTAAAATACCATATGTCAGATGTCCTATTTCTCTTGCTTCATTTTCCATGGCTTTTTACCTCGTTCCATTGCTGCTGGCACTTCCTTTTTCCAGCAGCAACTGCCTTTAGTAATGAGCTTTCCCTGAGTTTGTTAAGCTCGGTAAGAGCGCCTTCTTTAACCCTCCGGGCCATCTCAGGGTTGAAGGCTTCCTTTTCCGCTATGGCTGCTCCTGCAATTCTTCCTTCTAGCATAGCTGTGCTGGCTTCTGCTATGCCAGAGACATCTCCTGCCACGTATATTCCCTCTATACTAGTTTCCATGTTTTCATTATGGATGGGAACCCACCCCCCTAATTCTGGTACAAACATCTTCTCACACCCGGCCTGGAAGGGGATTTTGGTTGAAGATGAGAGGCCAACTGCTATTAATATGAGATCTACATCCAGCTCTCGCTCCGTGCCTTCAATCGGCTGTATATTTTTATCAACTTCAATGATTGTTGCGCTACTGACGTATTCCTCTCCTTTCACCTCTTTAATAGTATGTCTTAGAAGAATAGGAACTCCAAGACGTGCAAGCTTGGATGCATGAACGAGGTATCCTCCCACATGTGGCATTGCTTCAATCACTGCCTTAACTTCCACTCCAGCTTGCAGCAACTGGTATCCAACGATTAAGCCTACATTTCCAGCTCCAATGATCAAAGCTTTATTTCCCGGTTTCATTCCATAGACATTCATAAGAGTCTGCACCCCCCCAGCTCCATAAACACCCGGCAGGTAGTTTTTGGGGAAAGGCAGGTAATTTTCACTTGCCCCCGAAGTAATTATTATGTTGTCAGCGTTAATCTCTAATAGTTGGTATCCGTCATTTTGCTTTTGGACAGCTAGAAACTTATGCTTTCCAGTTTTCTCCTCTGGGTAGTATCCTATGGCGCTTGTCTCTGTTAGATATGCCCCTTCGTATTTCTTCAACTCCGCAAGCATTATCCTGGCTATTTCAAAACCTCTTAGCCCAGCATATTCCTCCTTTGAACCAAAGAATTTGTGTGTTTGCTTGATGAGTTGCCCCCCGGGAACTGGGTTTTCATCTATTATTAGAGTAGTCAACCCCAATTTCCTGGAAGTTATTCCTGCTTCCAGGCCAGCGGGGCCACTGCCTATTATCAGAACCTGCACATGCTCCTCTTTTCTCGCTACTTTTATACTTGGTTTGTCAGGGAGTATTCCTTTTATGCCCTGGAGCTCTACTTGCATTTCTTCTCTAACTGGAGTGACGCAGGTTCTGATGCTTGGAATCCCGTTGACACGCATTAGGCATGAGGAGCATTTTCCAATGCCGCAGAACCATCCCTCGGGGTGGCCGAATCGCTTGCTTTTTCTGAATACCTTGACTCCGGATGCGAATAAGGCAGCGGCTATGCTTTCATTCTCATATCCGCCTGTCCTTTTCCCTTCGAAATGAAAATTTATCTTCCTGCCCCTTTTGAAATCGAGGATAGGGTGCTTTAAGATTCGCTGTTTCTCCTCCAAGATGTAATCTCCTTTCATCTTTCTGATGTCATTTGCCCATGTACCATAAGTATAATTGTACTTGGCTATTTTATCCTTTGATGTGTATGGGTGTACACTCTGGGGATAAGATATATATGGGACAAATTTACCTTTATTGAAATCGTAAAATCATAACAAACAACATGCCATATATACAAACATTGTGCTATGTTAATATGTAGGTTAATTAGAAACATAAGGAGGAGACATGAAGCAATACTGGTGGTTATATAAAGGGTTTGAAATCCGTCAGAATGAACTGGGACAGAGTAAGGTCTTTTTCAAAAACTACCCTGTTGACCTTGAGTCCATTGCTCGTGACAACCGCACTCCTGTTTATGTGTACAATGGGGAGCGCATAGAGGAAAAAGTGGCTATTGTTCGCAGGGCTTTCGATGCTTATTATGATGGTGATGTGGCGATTAATTTTGCTATGAAGGCTGCTCATGTTCCTCATGTGGTTCGACTTTTAGGGCAGGTGGGTTGTGGAATTGATGCTGCTTCTCCTAACGAGGCTCGGCTGGGCCTTAGATTGGGAATCCCTGCGGAAAAGGTCATGTTTACTGGCACCTCCGTTTCAAATACGGACATTAAAGAACTGGTGTCTATGGGAGTCCGTATCAATATTGATTCCTTTTCCCAATTGCGGCGCCTCGTTGACCTGGCAGAAAGAGGTGAGCTATCGTATCCTCCTCTACCTCTGTCCGTTCGTCTTAACCCTGATGTGGGGGCCATTACTGGCCAGGATTTCATAACAGCTGGAGCAAGGAATGCTCAAGGGGTTCCAATAAAGTTTGGCATTGAGCCAAAGAAAATCCTTGAGGTTTTCGAATATGCACAGGAAAATGGGTTGCTAGTTGATACTCTTCATTTTCATATTGGGTCTGGCTGGCTTCGTCCAGGGATGGAGGCTTTTCGACAGGCGTTGTGCAATGGCCTACGTGTTTATCGGAGACTTCTGGAAGCTGGTTTTCCACTTACGCGTCTGGATGTAGGAGGTGGCCCAGGTGTTCGTGTGGAAGAGAAGAGTGAGAGTTTTCCCTGGGATGAATACGCAAAAGTGATTGGCGTTAGTTTGAAAGAAGCTAATATTGAATTAGAACTTCTTATACTGGAGCCAGGTGGTAGCCTGGTATCTGATGCAGCTGTTCTCCTCACCACAGTAAACACCGTAGAGGAGAAGTATGGGATAGAGCATGTGTTTGTGGATTCGGGGATGGGTACTTTTCCTTCAATTAGATTGGATCATAGGTGGTGTGAATTTGTCAATGTCTCCCACCCTGATGGGGTTATTAAGGAATATGCTGTGGATGGTAATGTCTGCGAAACTGGCGATACTTTTACTTACAACAAATTGAGACCTTTGCCTGAAGTGAGAGAAGGTGATGTGTTAGCTTTCCTTGACACTGGTGGCTATAGCTTAGCCGAGTCTTTCAATTACTGTTTACGAGGCCGTGCTAACGTCGTGCTCAGAGAAGGGAATCATTTGATTGGCTGTACTAGAGGAGTCGAGAACCTGGATGAAGTGATGTCGCGGTTTACGCCTGTTGCTTCTTGTACAAATCCAATTTAGTGCCCGTTCGATAAGAGCTAACCAAGAATATATCCTTTATTATTAAAAGCTGTTAAAATTAGTTTCATAAAGAAAGGGAGAAGAAGAATGGGCGATATACTAGATGAAGCTACAGCACTTATCAGGTGTAAAGAGTGCCCCTGGTATAAGAACTGTGTAACTCCAATGCAGGTCAGCGATGAGGACATTGCACAGTTCAGACTGATGATGCAGGGGGTAAATCTCCCTGAACCAGCCAGAAACCATATGGAAGATATTCTGGGGAATATAGCATCTATGAGCCAGAATATGATTCTGCAAACCTGCCCCGTATTCGCACAACGGCTTAAGGATAATCCCGGACTTGCTAGGAAAATTAAGGAGATGATGCAAAATTGGGGCAAGGAAGAAAAGGAAACTGGCGAGTAGCATGGCAGAACAAATAGGTAGAATAGAAAAGCCAGCTGCAGAGCGTTTTAAGCAGGGGAAAAAGATTTATCTTATCCCTCTTATGTATAGCAATAAGAATGCTTCACCTGAATTTAATGAAAAGGTTGCCTGTTATTGGCAGCAGGTGATGAAACAGTTGGCTAATCTGGAAGCTAAAATTGGGAAAATAAAGCACATTTACCACGAATCTATTTACCAGTCTAGTGAAGATGGCATGAAATTTATGGAGAAAATAAACCCGGATGGCTATCAAATTAGCACAGATAAGTGTGGCGATGGTGCTGTGCTTGAAGCGATTGAGAATAAGGAGCTACTGGATGAAGCTGTGGATTGGGAGCGGTGTATTTTGCTTGGCTTTGCAAGTGAGAAGGCAGCAAGTAAAGTTTCTGAATTTTACGTTGAAGCCTTAAAGAAAAGATATGAATTTATGATTAAAAGGATAAGTGAGACATTGAAATGCAATGAAGCTGGCCTTCTGTTTATTACAGAGAACCACAGGCTACAGTTCCCCGCTGACATAGAAGTATTTAATGTCTTTCCACCAGCCATGGATGAAATTCATCGTTGGCTCCGTGACCGTGCTGAGAAAGAACTGGAAGAACAGAAGAAAAACAAAGATTAAGTTTGTTTTGTGAGGTGTGCTTGTGAAGGCAAGGAAGCCTGTTGTTGCGGGTGCGTTCTATGCTGGTACACCAGAGAAACTCAGAAGGCAGATTGAGTGGTGTTACAAGCATGAGCTTGGTACGGGAATTGTGCCGCAGGTAAACGAGATGGGGCCAAGGGAGATTGTGGCCCTTGTTGTTCCTCATGCCGGCTATGCTTACTCTGGGCCAGTAGCGGCTCATGCTTATAAGGAGCTTGCTGAGGACGGAGTGTTTGACACGGCAGTGATACTCGGCCCTAATCATACTGGCTATGGTTCTCCAGTTTCTGTGTGGGCGGGAAGCTCATGGGAGACGCCTTTGGGCGAAGTGAAGATAAATGGAGAGCTTGCTCATGAGATCTTGGGGGGGGTAATTAAACTAGATGAGATGGCTCACCTCTATGAACACAGTATTGAGGTGCAGTTACCGTGGCTTCAATATCTCTACAGGGAAGTCAGAATTGTTCCTATAGCAATGATGGCTCAGGATATAGAAACAGCTAAGGCAGTGGGCGAAGCTATTTCCAAGGCTGGCGATAACATCATAGTAGTGGCTAGTAGCGATTTTACGCACTATGAATCTCATTCTGTAGCTGTAGAAAAGGATAAAGCCATGATAGAGGCAATAGTTAACCTTGATGAGGAAATGCTTTATGAGCGTAGAGAAGCTCTTAATTGTACTATGTGTGGCTACGGTCCAGTAGCTGCGGCGATTGTAGCAGCTAAGGAGATGAAAGCAAACAAGACAAATTTATTAAAGTATGCTACCAGTGGAGATACGACTGGAGATTTCTCTGCAGTAGTTGGATATGGCTCTATTGTAATGAAGCGGTAAAATTATTAGGAATGGTAGCTATTTGGGGATGGATATCACCGAATATGTTTTATTGATATCGGTAGGTATCCTATCCTCAAGACGAACCCTCCCTCAAAACTCTTACATGAATTCGTCTTAGGCGAAGAATTTAGAGATACTATCATTCCAAGGAGGCTTCAAAGGCTGTGTTCGTTTATGTGAGTTGGAGTTTCCTCCTGATGATTGTTCTGGGATATAGCTTGGTTTACCAGTTCGCCAGTCTTCTCTAAGCCAGAGATGGAGAAGGATAACCCTAGTTGTTTCAATTCTGGATAGCCCATTCCTTGAAATAGCTTTTGGCCTGCCACTCTCGCCATTTCATCATATATGATTGGCCACTCTGATCCATGGCGTTTGGCGCAAAAGAGAATAAAGTCGCGAAGCTGAGGTGACAAATAATCCATAACTATTATTATGACGTCGAAAACGGCTTTGAGGCAAATTTGCTAATGGCTGCTGAGGCCTCATATTTTCCCTTGTGTTAACCTTGGATAGTTCCTTGATTAAGGTTTTGGTCTCACTTTTGCGCTTGAATGGAGAAAAACCGTGGGGATATTTTTATTTTAGTTCTTGTGGTGTGTAATCAGAGTGGGCAAGTAAACCTATAAGCCGAGTTCTGTACCCTGAAACAGGGCGGTGACCATCCATCTAGCCCTGATGTTACCATCAGGGTCAAGCGACCAACCCGAGGGTATTGGCCGAGCACCTCAAGCACCCTTCTATTTGGTCTTGCTCCAGGTAGGGTTTGCCCAGCCAACCAGTTACCTGGTTGCTGGTGAGCTCTTACCTCACCATTTCACCCTTGCTCCGCGAGGAGCGGTATGTTTCTGTGGCACTTTCCGTAGGGTTACCCCTCCTGGGTGTTACCCAGTACCTCGCTCGGTGGAGCTCGGACTTTCCTCCCTGTATCAAATACAGGGCGGTCACCCAGTTTACTTGCCCGGTGTCAGTTTATAGGTAATGGCTATGGAGGTCAAATTTTTTCCTAATGCTGGACCATTCGTTGTCGCTCGGAGTGGCAGCTACGCACTGTCTTTTTGAGGTTACTCCACATATAGTATTCTGGTGCAACTGTTGCATTGAACTAGGTCGCCAGCTTTAGCCCTTTGCCATTGACTTGTGGGTAGGGTGATATAGCATCCCTGGCATTTCCCTTGCTCTACTTTAGCTATAGCTTGTCCCTTTGTTAGCTTAATATGCTCATACAGGCTAAGAGCTTCTGGACTAATTTGTTGTGGTAGCTCTTGACGCTTTTCCCCGAGATTGGCAAGTGCGGTTTCAGTCTCAGTTTTTCTCTGAGTAAGAATCTCCTGTTTTCGTTCCCATTCTTGTTTTAGTTTATCAATCTCTCTGCTACCAATTTTTACCATGGTTTCTATGTCTTCTATTTGGCTCATTAGCTCTAACAAATCGTCTTCTTTTGGGCCAATCTTGCTCTTGAAATTTTCATTTTCATGTTTGAGATTGACTAGCTCTTTAGGATTCTTGACTGTGCCATTGTAGAGCTTGCTGTTGAGTTGATTGATCCTGTCTTGCAGGTCGTCCAGTTCCCATTCAGTAGTTTTCTGTTTCTTCTTCCAGTCTGTTAACTGCTGTTTTTGTGAGCTGAGTTTGGATTCGGCTGCCACTAAAGAGCTGTTTTCACTTAACTGCTGGGTAATCTCCTCTACAAGCTGTTGGTTCTTTTGCAGTTCTAAGTCAACTTGCTGCAGTTTGTAAAGTTGCCCTGGCAAACTCATAGTGAAGATATTGTAGAGATGCTTTACTGGCTTTGTCAAAGGCTTTTGAGATAATCAAGAACTACGACCTGTGTGTTAGGTGGCAGGGAGGATGAGGTAACGGAAAGCTCCATCTTTATTTCTGGTTCTCCGATTCCCATCTTTTGGAGAAATTTGTCCACAGGTTGAAGATTTATGTCCAAAGTGTCAGTTTTATAATGCATAGGAATGACAATGCGGGGGCTTAGCTGCCCTATAATTTCTACGGCTATATCAAGCGGGATAGTAGAGGTTTCTCCCACTGGTAAAAATAGAATATCGATATTTCCCAGTTCATCTAGTATTTGTGGGGTTAAGCGGTGTCCTAGGTCTCCCAAGTGGCATAGAGCCAAATCATCTATCTCTATAAGATAAATGGTATTTTTGCCTTTAATTTCCCCTCCACTATCATCGTGAAAGGAGGTGATTCCAGTGATAAACACACCTTCTTTTTCGTATTCTCCTGGGCCGTTTATTTGCTTGGGGTTATTAGCAATACCCTCGATGTAGCTATGTCCAGGATGGGAATGGCTTAAAGTTACTATGTCTGCCTTTGGTTTGTCTCCGTAAGAGTCTAGGCCGGGATAATAGGGGTCGGTGATGAGGGTTCCCCCCTTCCTTTCAATAATAAAACAGGAATGTCCTAGCCAGCTAATTTTCATAGTTTGAGAGTAAAATCCTTTCTAGAGATTCTATCTTGAGGGTCATTCCCTCTATACCTACAACAACGACTTCCTCATTGGCATCTATAGTAGAATCTACTGATGAGGCTTTCCATAGTTCATTATTGACTCGGACATAGCCGTTGGGGGTAAGTGGGGTTGCTGCTTTGCCCCTGCTGTCGATATCAGGCGAAATGACTGGTTTTTTGTCCAGTGCTTCCTTACTCAACTTGCTGGTCAGGTATGAATATGTTCCTAGACCAGCAGCCATAAGCGCAAGCCCCCACAGGGGGACGTTTATGCTTAATTTTGGTAGCAGCCAAAGCACGGCCGTTACTAGAGCTATCTCTTCGAAGAGGGCTGTTAGTATGAAATATATTGTGTATTTCATTCCTTTCATTTATTTTACCAGAGTTGGAATATCATTTTAGTTCTGAACCTTTTGCCATTCTGTACGCAGCGAATAATCTCATCTCCACTAGACTGTTAACGAGGACAAGTGTTTTATTCTCTTAAGCGTGTTAGGGTGAGTGGTAAAAAGATCCATCATTTTATCAGTAGTTCCTAATCGGACACTTTTCCCTCGTAGTTCTATTAATTCATTACTATCAATGGGGCCATCCATATTACGGTCAATTTGGGTGAGTCCCCTGATCTTCCTCCAGGCGCGAGTTGGGTCATTAAGAAAAAAGGCTTTAATCCCCTCCACGCGTTTTAATTCTTCCCCTCCCTTGAAGCGGGCGTTGCTATAAGTCAGTTTGTACAGGGCCGAAGCCAGATAGTTTGGTTTATTGCCTAACTCAACGCTTCCCTGTTCAGCATAATATTCTCTGATTCGAGAACCATATAGGACTAATAGATTGGTGATGAAATAAAGAATAAAAGCACCTATTCCAATAAGGGCAGCATAGCCACCTCCCTGCCTTCGGCTACCCAACATCCCTCGCCTCATCATACCCCAGGCAATCCAGTACATAATGAGTGGAATTGCTGAGAGCAAGGTTATAATTATCATGTCCTTGTGTTTGATATGTGATAGTTCATGGCCCAGAACCGCCTTAAGTTCATCCTTATTTAGAAGTTTTAAGATGTCTTGAGTAACGCAGATTCGCCCATCCCGTTGAGTTTTTCCAAATGCGAAGGCGTTGGGGATTGCTAGCTGGGAGATGCCTACCCTGGGTTTTGGAAGATGGGCTTTCTCAACAAGTTCAGCTACCATTCGATGCAACTTGGGCTCTTCTTTCTCAGAAACCCATTTTACCTTCATTGTTCTGCTTACTATTGCAGGACCGATAAGGTACTGGATACCAAGGAAAGCGAAAGCCAAGATGAGGTAGGTCAGGGCGCTACCCGTTCCCATCCATGTTCCAACTCCAGTAATTACGCCATAGAGGATGCCGAAGAGTAATACTACTAACAGAAACATCCTCGTTTTAAGCCACATGAATCCTCGTTTTGGCTACTACCTTGATGGGTTTCACCAATGGTAATAATATAGCAGAAAATAGGATAGGTCAAATAGTGCAAATTGGGGAGGTTGACTAATGTGCTCAATTTGGTTAACCTTGTAAATAGCGGGGTTAACCAAATTGAGAGCGAAGATATTAACAGCTTTACGAGAGGGAGGAAATTATATTTCTGGCCAGATCTTGAGTCAGGAACTTGGCGTCTCCAGAGTTTCTGTCTGGAAACATATTCGTAGTTTAAAGGAAGATGGTTATGTGATAGAAGCCTCAGCTAGAGGCTATCGATTGATTTCCGCTCCGGATTTGTTGCTTCCCTGTGAATTTCCTGGGCGGGAGCAGCAGGTTCATTATTTTGTGGAGACTAGCTCGACAATGAATATAGCTAAGGAGTTAGTCAAGGGGGGGGCAAAAGAGAAGGCAATTGTAATTGCTGAGTCTCAAACTTGTGGTAGAGGGCGATTGGGCCGGGAATGGCTTTCTCCAGAGGGTGGAATTTATGTCACCCTTATTTTAAAACCCAAGATAAGTCCGATATATGCTCCACGGATAAATTTGATGGCGTCTATTGCTGTGGCCAGGGTGATCAGAAGCCGCTATGGTTTGAAGGCAGACCTGAAGTGGCCGAACGACGTTTTAATTAGAGGGAAGAAGGTGTGTGGTGTGTTGGCTGAAATGGAGACGGAAACGGACGTTATAAATTTTGTAAATCTGGGAATAGGCATAAATGCTAATACTCCTATTTCCCAGTATGCCAGAATAGCGACTTCTTTAAAAGAGGAGTTAGGGAAAGAAATTTCCAGAAAAGAGTTCTTAAACTCAGTGCTGAAGGAAATAGATGAACAACAAATTTTATTAACTAAGGGGGATTTGCTTGAGGAATGGAAGAGCCTCTCTGTCACGTTAGGTAGAGATGTAAGGATAATGACCCTGGGCAAGGAAATAGTAGGGCGAGCTATTGATATCGATACTAACGGAGCGCTGATACTAAAAAGTGAAGATGGCTCCTTGAATAGCGCCATCGCCGGGGATTGTATTCACCTGAGTTAAGATGCTCCCATTGCTCGTTATCATTTTTTATCTTCTAGCTGTAATTTGTATAGGAGCCTGGAGCAAAAGAAGAGTAGCAAACCAGAACGCATTCTTCGTCGCCAACCGCAGGGGAACTACACTTCTTATCACCGGCTCTCTCTTAGCCACCGCTGTCGGAGGCTCGGCAACTGTGGGGATGGCTGGCTTGGGATTTAGCCAGGGTTTGACCGGGGCCTGGTGGCTTCTTGTTGGCTCTATTGGCCTTTTGCTTTTAGGTTTTTTCTTTGCCAAGAAGGTGAGGAACACCGCTCTCTATACCCTTCCAGAACTAGTTGGAAAGCAGTATGACGACCGTGTATGCTTAGCCGCTTCTACTCTTATCGTTATCGCTTGGATGGGAGTGGTAGCAGGACAAATTGTGGCTGCGGGTAAAATCTTGTCTATTTTAGGGGTAAGCTCTCTTGCTTCTGTGATGATTATTTTTACCGTGGTCGTTGTGATTTATGCTATTTTAGGGGGCCAGATCTCTGTCCTCTGCACCGATGTTTTCCAAGCAGCAATACTTTTTGTTGGTATTTTTGTGGCTTTGGCGCTGGTGTTTTCTCGTGTGGGAGGACTGAATGGGCTAAAAACTTCTCTTCCTTCGATTTATTTTTCTTTTCCATTAAGTTCCGAATTCAGTTGGAAAATGCTGATGCACCTTTTGATTCTTGTTGGAGCCACTTATGTGGTGGGCCCGGATATCTATACTCGACTTTTCTGTGCTAGGAGTGGGCATGTAGCTCGGAAATCTGCTTTGTTGGGTGCTCTTCTAGTTCTACCTTTAGCTTTCGCTATCACTTTAATAGGAATGGGCGCCAGAGTTCTATATCCTGAGATTCTTGCTGAACAAGCATTTCCTCAGGTAATAAATGGGATTGCTCCTCCTGGTTTGGCTGGATTGATTTTTGCTGCCTTGCTTGCTGCACTTATGTCCTCGGCGGATACGTGCCTCCTTAGTCAAAGCGTTATCCTGACTGAGGACATATTTAAGCGCTTCTTTCCTTTGCTTAGTGATGAGAAGACTATTTTGCTAACTCGCTTTAGTATATTGATGTTAGGCTTTATGTCGTTGGGCTTAGCGCTAGCTTTAAAAGAGGTGATTTCGGCCCTTCTCTTTGCTTATACTATTTTTACTTGTGGTTTGGTTGTCCCTGTGGTTGCTGGTTTTTATAAACAGAAGCTGAAAGTGACTTCGCAGGGAGCTTTGGTAGCTCTTATAGGTGGCGGAACAGTAGGACTGCTGGGGAAAATCCCCTGCCTTGATATTCCTCTTAAGGAAGACCTTGGCCTTATAGGCTTTGTTGTAAGTGCCATTCTTCTTTTTGGAGTAAGCTTCATTACTGGTAGGGAAAGCTCCGGGTAGGTGGTATTGTAATGTGAAATTTTAGTCTCATAGCTAAAGAGGGGCCCAAATCCATGTTATAATAAAAAAGTGCGTGTTGTCATCATTGGTTTAGGGCTTATAGGCGGTTCTATAGGACTTGCTCTCAAACAGACTAATGAACCGGGATGGGAGGTTGTTGGCTATGTTCGTCGCCCTGAAGCTGTCTCTGCTGTCCTAAAGCTGGGCGTAGTAGATAGAGTGGAGATGGACCTGGAGCACGCAGTAAATGGAGCTGAACTTGTTATTATTGCTACCCCGGTTTTGGCGATAAGGGAAATTCTAGCTCATATGGCACACTGCCTATCTCCGGGGTGTATAGTAACTGATACAGGGAGCACAAAACTTGAAGTTATGAGATGGGCAGAGGATTTATTGCCCCCAACAGTGGGTTTTGTTGGTGGACATCCTATGGCTGGTAAAGAAATTCATGGTATTCAGGCTGCTGAAGCCAGCTTGTTTCGAGGGCACGTTTATTGTATTACTTCAGCAAAAAAAACACCGCCACGGGCCGTGGACAAAGTAGTAAGCATGGTAAAACAGCTTGGATCTGAGCCTTTTTTTGTTGATGCTCAGGAACATGATAATTTAGTGGCTGGCATAAGCCATTTACCCATGTTGCTCTCAGCAACTCTGGTATCGACAACCACCAATGATGCCTCCTGGAACAAGCTGTCCAGATTAGCTGCCTCTGGCTATCGCGACTTTACTCGTCTGGCTTCAGGAAACCCTGAGGTGAATGCGCATATTTGCTTCACCAATAAGCAAGCTATAATTCGTTGGATTGATGAATTCACTAAGGAATTAGCAAGGTACCGCCAGTTAGTAGATGTGGGAGGCAAGCAATTGGAAGAGACTCTGGCTGAAGCTAATAGGGCGAGACGTGAATGGCTAAACGGAACATAGTCAAGGTCATCAAATCTTGTTCTCGGCTGGAAGGAGAGCTTATTTTGCCCGGTGACAAGTCTATCTCCCATCGAGCAATTATCCTTAACAGTCTGGCTTCAGGTGAAGCTGAAATCGTAAATTTTGCCCCGGGTAAGGATTGTTGGAGCACTGTTAGCTGTCTGAAAGCCATGGGGGTGCAAATTCGCAAGAAGCCATCTCAAGATTGTCCGGTTTTACTGGTTTCAGGAGTTGGCAAAAATGGCTTGAAGGAACCCGCTAATGTGCTCGATGCTGGAAATAGTGGCACTACTATGCGTCTCCTCGGTGGCATTCTTTCTTGCCAGCCCTTTTTATCTATTATTACTGGTGATTCCTCCCTCCGTTCTCGCCCCATGGGAAGGTTGATCAAACCGCTGTGTTCTATGGGCGCCGAAATTTATGGTAGAGAAAGGAGTTCTTTTGCTCCCTTGGTTATTAAAGGGAAAAAACTGCATGGTATAGAATTTTCTTTGCCTGTTCCCAGTGCCCAGATTAAATCAGCAGTTCTGCTGGCTGGCCTTTTCGCTCAGGGCAGGACTGTTGTGCACCAACCACTTCCTTCGAGAGATCATACAGAGAGATTACTTGAATCTATGGGGGTTGAATTGGAAGCCAATGGCAATTCGATTTCGTTGACCCCTTTGCTCAGACCCTTAAGTGCAATTAGCTTTCGTGTACCTGGCGATATTAGCTCAGGAGCTTACTTTTTAGTCGCTGGAGCCCTTCATCCCAACGCTAGGGTAATTGTAAAAGGTTGTGGGTTTAACCCCACACGAACAGGAATTATTGATATCCTTTTAGCTATGGGAGCTAAGCTTAAGATAGAAAATGAACGGGTGGAAGCGGGTGAACCATTAGCTGATATTGTGGTAGAATCTAGCAGGTTAAGTGGGGTTGAGATTAGCGGAAGCGTTATTCCTCGTCTTATAGATGAGATTCCGATTATAGCTGTAGCTGCCTGTATGGCTAAAGGGAGGACTGTAATCAGAGATGCTGCTGAATTGCGGGTGAAAGAATCGGATAGGATTGTTACTGTGTCCGGAGAGCTTTTGCGTTTGGGAGCTCAAATTGAACTATTGCCTGACGGGATGGTTATCCATGGTGGCAAATCCTTGGTGGGGGCGGAGGTGGATACTCATTTTGACCACCGCTTGGCGATGAGCTTGGCTATAGCTGGTCTGGTGGCTAGGGGCAAGACAATTATCAATCATGCCCAGTCAGTACAAACCTCTTACCCTGCCTTCTGGCAGGATTTGCAGAAATTGACTGATGATACCATTGTGACTGGAACAACGTAATTACAGAATTAAATTTTTGGGAGGGTAATGTGAGTACTGAATTAGTTCATATTGGTTTTGGCAGTATTATAGCTGTGAACAGGGCAATTGCTTTACTTGCTGTGAATCAACAACCTGTAAAGCGATTAATTCACGAAGCCAGAGACAAAGACTTATTAATAGATGCTACTCATGGCAGAAAGGCAAAGGCGGCTATTCTCTTTGACACCGGTCATATATGTCTGGCTGCTATATCTCCAGACACCATAGTTCATAGATTGACTACTCCATCCTTGCCGATTGAGGAAAGAATTGAGTTGTGAGAATTTCTACTCGCATGACCCTCTTCTCGTTGTCCTTTCTGGGCCTTCGGGAGTAGGTAAAGATGCTGTGCTTATCAGAATGAGGGAACTTAAGCGTCCTTTTTACTATGTTGTTACTGCTACTACACGTTCTTGCCGCCCTGGAGAGAGGAATGATATAGCTTATCATTTTTTAACTCAGGAAGACTTTCAGCGAATGATAGATGCGGGAGAGCTTTTGGAATGGGCTAAAGTTTACAGCAATTACTATGGTGTACCTAGAGATGAGATAACTCGAGGCCTGTCTGAAGGAATGGATGTGATGCTCAAGGTAGATATTCAGGGCGCTGCTACTATTAAAAAAATCCTGCCGCAGGCGGTATTTATTTTCCTCATGCCTCCCTCTACGAAGGATTTGGAAAGGCGGTTGAAGCAGAGGAGCAGTGAATCCTCAGCGGAGCTAGCTTTAAGATTGGCGCAGGCTGGTAAGGAGATAGAGAACATGTCAATCTTTGATTATGTGATAATAAGCCACCATGGCAGGCTTGACGAGGTTGTATCTCAAATCGATGCCATTGTGACCGCTGAACGATGTCGCGTGAATCCCAGGAATGCTGCCTTGTGAATTCCATTTTTGTTATACTTGAAATTGATAATGAGTTAGATTAAACTATCAGAAGGAAATTTCTAAGGGGGTCATCACAAATGAGTAAATCTATATTAGCTTGCCTTGTGGCTTGTTTGTTGTTGTCTGCAGCGGTATTTAGCGGGCTGGCAAATACTCAGCTAGCTATGGCTAAATCAGAGGAGACAAACAGTTCGCCTCTGATTTCGCCGTGGCAAGCTTTACCCAGCGAAGAAGAAATACAATTCAATTGCAAATACCCCATACAATCTGGAACAGCTGATAGCGGCTTCTCATTCGACGTGGAATTGAAGTATGTTGGAGGAGAAGAATCACAGCTCTTTGCCCTTGCCGCCGAAGGGCCTTCCGGTTGGTTGGTGCGTGTACAGCAGAGCGTTTCCGGAACCAAAGAATTACCAGCAGTTGTACTTGACCCCACACAGACATATGGCGGAGAGAAGGTCGTAGTTATCGCCATTCCTCCGTATTGGGTTATAACAGAGCCAGGAGATTACAATATAAAGCTCCAGGCTGCCTCGGGAGACCTTGAAGGCAGTATTGATCTTACCGCCAGAATTACGGCCAGATATGACTTTAAGGTTGAAACTGATACTGGCTTGCTTAACACCAAGGCTACGGCAGGAAAAGAAAGCCACCTTACTATTGTTGTTAGCAATACAGGAACAGCCAACCTGGATAAGGTAATGTTTTCCTCAAGTAAGCCCAGCGGTATCGGCGATGAGCAATGGAATGTAACCTTTACCCCGGATAAGCTGGAAGGGCTCAAACCGCTGGAAGAACAGGAAGTCGATGTTACCATAAAGCCACCTGCAAAGACTATAACGGGGGATTATATGATTACGTTGAGAACCAATAGTGATCCCCTAACAAGTAGCTCTCCTGAGCTGAAAATCAGGGTAACGGTGGAGACATCCACTAAATGGGGATGGATAGGGGCGGGCATCATAGTTGCTGTGATAGCTGGTCTGGTGCTGGGCTTTAGAAAACTGGGCAGGAAATAATGGGACAGGTAGTTATTGAGACAAAGGATTTAAGCAAAACCTATGATGGCTTTGCGGCTGTGGATAAGCTTAACCTTCATATTGAGGAAGGGGAAATTTTTGGCTTTCTTGGCCCCAATGGCGCAGGCAAAACGACGACTATATTGATGTTCCTGGGATTTACTGTGCCCAGCTCGGGAACTGTGCAAATTTGTGGCCACGATCCAAACAGAGAGCCGTTGGAGGTGAAACGCGTTGTGGGCTATCTGCCAGAAAAAGTTGGTTTTTACGAAGATTTGAGTGCAAGACAAAATTTAGAATACACAGCAGAGTTAAACAATTTGCCCAAAAGAGAGGCATTCGAAAAGATAAATAACCTTTTATCTATAGTAGGCTTGTCTCAGGTGTGTGACCAGGAGGTTAAAAAATTCTCTCGCGGGATGAAGCAAAGGTTGGGCATAGCTGATATATGGATAAAAGACCCGAAACTTGTCTTGCTTGATGAACCTACATCTGGTATAGATCCTGAAGGCATTGAGGATATCCTTAATCTTACGGCAAGTATGGCTAGGAAGGGAATAACAGTTGTCTTCTGTTCTCATCAACTACATCAGGTCCAACGGATATGCACGCGAGTGGGGATATTGGCTAAAGGGCATCTAGTAGCTGAAGGGCAGATAGATCGTTTGGGCAGGGAGGCTATAGCTGGCGGGCGATATCGTATCGAAACCCAAGTAGCTCAGGTGGGCCAGGAGCTCATTGATGCACTGAAGCGAGTTGAAGGTGTGGTGGATGTACAGGGTTCCGCTGAGTCGTTGCTTATTATCTGTGATAAGGATTTGAGGGAGCAGATAAGCAAGTTGATCGTTGAAAGCGACAATTCATTACTTGGCATGAAGATAGAAGAATATAGTTTGGAAGCAGTCTATAAGGAAGTGCTGTCTTAAGGCTTAAGAATGTATGCTGTTTTTCGGAAAGAATTAGCTGACTACCTGGAAAGTAAAAGGTTTGCTATACTCTTTATTTTAGCTACCATGGCAGCAGTATTTGCTGTCTACTTAGCTGTTCAGAATATAAGAGGTGCTGTAACTTCGAGCAGCGAGTTCGTTTTCCTCAAGATTTTTACTATCTCCAGCGAAACATTGCCTTCTTTTCTCTTCTTTATCTCTATTTTCATTCCCATAATAGGCATAGCCTTTGGTTTCGATGCTATAAACAATGAGCGAACCAGTGGCAATTTGAGTCGACTTTTGTCCCAGCCAATTTACAGGGATTCGATAATAAACGGCAAATTTCTAGCTAGCTTAGCTGTTCTGAGCTTCATAGTGGTAAGTGTAATTGCCATTGTCGGTGGTCTGGGACTTCGCATAATCGGTGTGCCACCAGATTCAGAGGAAGTCTTGAGACTTATAGCTTTTGCACTAACAAGCATAATTTATGGAGCTTTCTGGGTGGCATTGGCTACTCTCTTTTCTGTTTCCTTTGATAGGGCAGCTACTTCTATGTTAGCCGCATTGGCATTGTGGCTATTCTTTTTCTTCTTTATGTATATGATTGCTGGAGCTATTGCGGATGCTAGAGTGCCGATTGATAGTAACTCCAGTTTTGAGATGATAGCCAAAAACGCTGAAATTCAGGGGATGATCAA
The DNA here is from genome assembly GCA_964509565.1 of uncultured Dehalococcoidales bacterium. Lineage (GTDB taxonomy): Bacteria > Chloroflexota > Dehalococcoidia > GIF9 > AB-539-J10 > JAGMDB01. Next base: position 42,938 of record CAZDXE010000003.1, read on the forward strand.
TCGTATTTCCCCCTGTAATCTTTATGGGGAAAGCATTGTTGCGTTATTAACCCCCGAAATTGCCAGCCTTAACCCAGCGCTAATGATGATAAGCGTCATTGCTGCTGGAAGGATGCTTACACCACTTAACTTCGCCCAGAGCCTTTTACTTGTCTGGCCTCAGATAGTAACCATGGTTGCTTTGGCAACTATATGTTTTGCCATTTCCTATATAAGATTCATAAAGCAAGAAATACGGGCAACATAATATCGTTCAAGATTTCCCGTGGTATTTTATTGTGGGGCAATCATTAGTTTAGTTCGCGTGCCGGCGGTGCTTTGACTACAAGAGATAATCCCGTACCTATTAAGAAGGCTGTTGCTAATATAATAAAGGCCAGCTTGTAACTGCCTGTGGTGTCATAAATATACCCAGCAAGTAACGGACCAATTGCTCCTCCAATACCTTCCCCTATGCCTATCATCCCATAAATGCTCCCGTGAGATTCTGTCCCGAACCAGTCGGCTACTATTGCTGCAAACAGTGCATAACTTCCCCCAGCAAAGCCAGAAATAATGGAAAACAAGTAGAATTCCCATGGGTGCCTTGCTTTCATAAGCCAAAACATCATTAGTGCCATCGTAAGGAATGAAATGGCGAGGGGAGTTTTTCTTCCTATGCTGTCTGAAATCTTGCTTATTATTATTGTGCCTACCGCATAAGCTCCGCTGCGAAGGCCCATGATAGTGGCTGCAGTCATTTCTGATATACCGAAACCGATAACATATGCTTTCAAATGAATCGATATACCGATAGATAGGTCAAAAATGGCACATAACAAGAACAACATCCAGAATTGCTTTGTTTTGATTGCCTGTGTAGAGGTAAAATTCCAAGTATTAGACTTAAGGCTAGTATTTCCTTCGTTTTCTATAGTTAGTGGTATGCCATCAGGATATAGTCCTTTATCTGACGGATTTAAGCTTATTAGTCTGGATACAGGAAGGCATAAAACTAAGAGGATGCTGGCTAAGATTATGTAAGAACTGCGCCATCCAAATCTAATTATTAGGAATTGGACAAATGGCATCATGAGTAATACAACCATTCCTATTCCACCATGCATGATTCCCAATGCTAACCCTCTCTTGCGCATAAACCAGTGTGCTACTGTTGAAACTGCTGGTATCCAGGCAAAACCTAGTCCCACATTTACTATGAACCCATAGAACAGGTAAAGTTGCCAGGTAGTATTCATGGTAGACATTAAGGCAAGCCCAGAACTTACACTAACAATGGAACCTACGAACATTAGCCGGGGGCCGTATTTATCGTTCAGCCTTCCTGCTAGCACGCCCAAGATAGTCCCTAGAATAAAGCCCATGGAATATGCCCCAGAAACTGTTGTTTTAGACCACCCCAGATCATCACATAGCTCTGTGAGGAAAATACCATAGCTCTGGTTGCATCCCCACTGCAAGGCTACAATTGTAGAAGCTGCGGCTACTATTACCCAACCATAGAAAAGGCCGGTTTCCTGTTTATCGGACATTTTCCCTCAAGGGTAGCATAATTGAGTTAAGTTAAGGAATTAAGGAAGCATGCTAAATAGACTTTCATTTTCCGCCTGTTGTTGTAACCAGAACCAAACAATTGCCAGATGTTTAGCAATGGAGTTAAATTGTTAGCATGGATGGGTTGAAAACAAAGCCAGTAACGAAAAAAGATTAAACCCAATGGAGGCATGAAAATGAAATATGATTTTGACCACGTAATGGCTGGGAGGGGTACTGATTCTTTAAAGTGGGGCAAGGTTGAACGTATGTTTGGGGATGAGAATGTTCTTCCGATGTGGATTGCTGATATGGATTTCCCCGTTGCCAGGCCGATTACTGAAGCTCTAAAGAGAAGGATCGAGTATGAGATTTATGGTTACACGTTCCCGAGTTCATCACTTATCGAAGCCGTTGTTGATAGGATGCAACGGAAGTATGACTGGAAAATTGAACCAGAGTGGGTGGTTTTTACTCCTGGAGTTACCTCTGCTCTTCATGTCGCTGTTAAGGCCTTCACTTGCACTGGTGACGATGTTATTGTTCAAGAGCCGGTTTATTATCCATTTTTCCCTGCTATCAGAAACAATGGTTGCCATATAGCGAACAACCAGTTAAGGCTTATTCATGGGCACTATGAAATTGATTTTGATGAACTTGAGAGTAAATTTAATCCTAAAGCAGGCATGATGCCATCTCCCTCTAGAGCCAGAATGATGATTCTGTGCAACCCACATAACCCAGTGGGACGAGTCTGGACCAGGGAAGAATTGATTAGAATGGGAGAAATTATACTGAGGAATAATGCTGTTATGGTTTCAGACGAAATACATTGTGAACTATTGTTTAAAGGTTCAACACATATCCCCTTTGCCTCAATCTCAAGGGAATTTGAACAATGTTCTGTGATTTGCATGGCGCCGAGCAAGACTTTTAATCTGGCGGGACTCCATGCCTCCAGCATAATAATTCCCAACGATGAACTGCGCAGCAAATTTGCTGAGGCTAGTGATGGCATTATGTCATCGGTAAATATTTTGGGATTAACAGCTATGGAGGCGGCTTATCGTAATGGTGATGAATGGCTGGAACAACTCTTGAGTTACCTGCAGGGTAATCTGGAATTTCTGATGCAGTATCTCAAAGAGAGAATTCCCAAGATTAAGGCTATTAAACCTGAAGGAACATGTTTAGTTTGGCTAGACTGTCGAGAATTGGGGTTGAACCCAATGAACCTGCGTGCTATCATGAGGGAGAAAGCCAGAGTGGGCATTGATGATGGATTTCTCTTTGGCTCCAGCGGAGATGGATTTCAGAGGATTAATGTTGCTTGCCCGCGTTCTATTCTAGAAGAAGCATTGAAGAGGATAGCGAAGGCTGTAAATGATTATTGAAGCCAACAAATAGGGAACTAAAGTAACTATTGTTTTTCGACGAGATTGTCAGGTATTAACCTCGTTGTGGACTCTTGATGTATACTGGGAGCACTTTTTGTTGCTCATGCCGCTTGCTATGCTAGGTGCTTTAGTTTGGATATAGAAAGCGACTCTATGAAAAGGTTGCTTGAACTATTTGCAGGAACATATATGAGGGTACTGGAGGTTCTTAGCGTAAAAATAGGCGCGAGTTATTAATCTGGAGGTTACTTTATGGGTTGGGAGAAAGCGAAGAGCATATTACCTGCCGGGGACTATTATTTTTCTGGGGATGAAGCGGTAGTTGAAGGCGCTATTGCATCTGACTGTGGCTACTATGCTGGGTATCCTATTACCCCGGCCACTGAGATATTGGAGACGATTTCTGTCAGGTTTAGAGAGATAGGAGCTACATTTATGCAAATGGAGGATGAAATTGCATCAATCTGTTCATGTATAGGAGCTTCATGGGCCGGGGCAAAAGCTATGACTGCTACGTCGGGGCCAGGCTTTAGCTTGATGCAAGAAGCTATCGGATATGCAGTTATGACGGAAACGCCTGTTGTGATTGTTGATGTACAAAGAGCAGGTCCTAGCACAGGGCAGTCTACGCGGGTGGGAAGTGGGGATATAATGCAAGCTAGGTGGGGCACGCATGGAGCTATGCCAATCATCGCCTTTTCTCCATGGTCTGTGCAGGAACTATATGACCAGACCATTGATGCGTTTAATTTTGCTGAACAATACCGTGTTCCTGTTTTTCTTATGGCTGAGGAAGCGACGGCTCATCTTCGGGAGAGAATGAATATACTGGAAGAGATAAAATTATTTAACCGTGAAAAGAAATTAGGGGCAGCCGCCTTTGGTACGAAAGAAAACGATGGAGTCCCTCCAATGCCTATTTTTGGAGAAAGGGAGAAGCTATTGGTGACTGGCTCTACACATGATGCTTATGGCATCAGGAAAACAGTTGATCCCCTGGTCCAAGAAAAACTGGCTACGAGATTACATAGTAAGATAATGAATAATAGAGAGGAAATAATTGCATATGAGGATTATTATTTGGAAGATGCAGACATAGCAGTTGTTTGTTATGGATTCACGGCCAGAAGCTCGCTATTTGCTGTTGAAAGATTGCGGGAGGAAGGGGAAAAAGTTGGTATGCTGAGATTGAAGACACTTTGGCCTTTTGCTGATAGTGTAATAAGCAATGTTGGGTCGAGAGTTAAGAGAATGTTTGTTCCTGAGATGAATATGGGGCAGGTTGTGGGTGAAGTAATGAAGTATGCTTCCTGTGAAGTAATACCATACAATCAGGTGAATGGAGAAATTATACAGCCTAATACTATTATGGAGCATTTGAGGAGGCTTTCATAGTGACAAGAGACTTGGAGCAATATTTGCGGCCGGGGATAGGTGCTACGACTTTTTGCCCTGGTTGTGGAGAGGCTATCTTGATGGGGCTGATCTTACGAGCGATTGATGAACTTAAAATAGATATGGATGATATGTTATTTGTATCAGGCATAGGCTGTGCTGCCTGGATACCGAGCCCTCATTTCAATGCTGACACTCTTCATACTTTGCATGGTAGGGCTATTGCTTTTGCTACCGGAGCCAGGATGTTCAATCCCAAGTTAAAAACAGTGGTTATCAGTGGAGATGGAGACCTGGCAGATATTGGAGGTAACCATCTTATTCACGCTGCTCGCAGAAATATAGACCTTACGGTTATATGTGCTAATAACATGAATTATGGAATGACTGGTGGCCAGGTTTGCTCTACTACGCCGCAAGGTGCTTTTACGCAGACAACGCCTGAAGGCAACCCCTATCACCCTATTGACTTATGCAAACTTGTAAAGGCGGCGGGTGCAACTTATGTAGCCAGATACTCAGTTACTCAACCTTTTGCCTTAATAAGTAGCATCGAGAGGGCATTGCAAACCCAGGGTTTTTCTTTCGTCGAGGCACTGGCACCCTGCCCCGTTCAGTTTGGAAGGCGGAATCAGCTTGGAGCACCTGTAGATATGCTTAAATTTTTAGTGGGTAAATGCATTATGAAGGAAGATGCTGAAAAACTGAATTCGGAGGAATTAAGGGACAAGATAATAACGGGAGAGTTCTCCAATGGCTGTGGTTAAACAGATTATGCTGTGTGGTTTTGGGGGACAGGGTATTGTTCTGGCAGGGGTGATGCTTGGCCATGCCGCTTTCAAGGATGGAAAGTGGATTAGCAGCACGAATTCTTATGGAGCAGCATCGAGAGGTGGAGGATGCCGAGCAGAAATTGTAATATCTGACAGCCCGATAATCTTCCCATATATAATTGAAGCAGATATTTTGATTGCTATGTATCAAACTGCCTATGATAGGTATATTGGAAGAGTTAAACGTGGAGAGGGAGTGGTTATTTATGACGATTGGTTTGTTTCTCCAAAAGAAATTGAAGGCCTGAGACATGTGAACATTTCTGCTACCAGGATGGCGATTGACAATCTCAACAATGGAATAGCTGCAAATGTAATTATGTTAGGTGCTATTGCGGAAATAACTGGGGTGATTACTAAGGAATCCTTAGAATCTGCGGTGAAGGAAAATGTTCCCGATAGATTGGAAGAGCTAAATTTAAAAGCAATGGAAATTGGGTTTAGGTTGGGAGTTGAAGCCTCAGGAAGTATATGAGAGAGATAGTGAATTAATGTGATGGTGCAAAGAACATATATACCAAAGGTAGATGTGGAGAGGTGTAATACTTGTGCAGTTTGCACTAGGGGCTGTCCGGCGGAAACTATCCCTGAACAGAGGAAGGAAATGCTAAGCCTGCGCGGGCGTATATATGAGGATACTAAAACCGCTCCTTCTATAGAGAGGGTTGCAGATCTCGAAGTGCCTCCTTGCCAGGAGGCCTGCCCTATTCATCAAGATATACAGGGACCTATGAAACTTATTGCCAATAAGAAATATATAGAGGCGCTGAAATTAATCCGCGAAACAAATGCGCTTCCTTCTGTTACCGGATACATCTGCACCCACCCATGTGAAGGAGGGTGCAATAGAAATTTGATTGATGAAGCTGTTTCTATAAGGAGTGTAAGGCGATTTGTTGCCGATTTTGATGGTGGGAAGTTGAAGCCGCCGCTAATTAAGAAAAATGGGAGGAAGGTTTCGATAGTTGGGTCAGGCCCATCCGGACTGGCTGCAGCTTATGAATTGGCAAAGTATGGTTACACAGTAGAGATAATCGAAGCTCTTGCTGAGCCTGGTGGGATGCTTCGTTGGGCAATCCCTTCGTTCAGATTGCCTAACAATATATTGGAAAGAGATATCAAATACATCGAACGTATGGGAGTTACGATAAGAACTGGTTGCAAATTTGGGGTTGATGTAAAGCTATCTGATTTTAAAAAGAGTGGAGTACAAGCAATTATTGTGGCTATAGGAACTCAGGAAGACTTGAAAATGGAAATGGAAAATGATAGGAGATGTAATGGATATTTTGGCTGCCTTGATTTTCTGGGGAGATATGCGCGCGGTGAGCAGATTAAACTGGGGGCAAAATTAATCGTTGTTGGTGGGGGAAATGCGGCAATTGATACAGCCCGTTCGGCTCTGCGCTGTGGAACAACAGAAGTTACCGTCGTTTATCGTAGAAGCCGTGAAGAAATGCCTGCTGATGGAGATGAAGTAAGAGAAGCTGAAGCAGAAGGGGTCAAGATCGAATATTTGATTGCTCCTGTTAAAACTATCTGTAAAGATGGCGTAATTCAGGGGGTTGAGTGTATAAAGACTGAATTGGCTGAGACTGATAAGTCAGGGCGAAGGAGGCCTGTTCCGTTGAGAGGCTCAGGGTTTGTACTGGATGCTAGCTCGGTTATTTCAGCCATAGGCCAGCAACCTGACCTTTCCTGGAATCGGGAGGCCTTACCTTTTGATTTCTCCTTAGGGAACACCTTTATTGTCAATGATGATTGTCTGACGAATATAGAAAACGTGTTTGCAGCAGGGGATGCTGTGAGCGGCCCAAGCACTGTGGTGGAGGCAATGGCAAGCGGTAAAAAAGTGGCTGGAGTAGTGGACTCTTACTTGTCAGGGAAGGAACAAGGGGAATCATGATAACTAGAGAATGTAAATTAGAAACAAGAGAGCGAAATCATGCAAAAAGGCTAAACGTAAATGATAGATTGGGGAAAGGATTATTAGTAAATTTAGGCTTTGATGAGGAAATAGCAGTAAAGGAAGCACAACGTTGTTTGGGAAATGCTCAGTGTGAGAGTTGTGACTTGTGTCGACTCTTTTGCCCTGACCTTTGCATAATAAGGGGCAAAAACACAGGTCAGATTGAGGTCGATTATAATTATTGTAAAGGATGTGGTATTTGTGCTGTAATTTGTCCTAAAGGGGCTATTGGAATGGTATTGGAGGAATAGAATTTAGGCTGGAGGGGATTTGGCTACTTAGGTTTTCTTCCTGTAATTGTTGTCTATTTCTGTGCTAACTTCGGTTGTACTTTAATCACTTCTCTACATTCACCCACAGTTGCTTCCCGTCGGTAATGAATTCAGTAGTGCCATTTTCGGAGGTCAGGTAAATTTTGTTTTTGCCTAATTTTTCCTCTAACATCTGTACCACTTCAGGGCTGGGATGGTCAAATGTATTATTCGAGCCTACTGAAATTATTGCTACCTCGGGATTGACTATAGCCAAAAACTGTGAGGAAGTAGATGTCTTACTGCCATGGTGGGCAACTTTCAATACAGTGCTTCTTAAATTGGATCGCTGTTCAATAAGTTCAAATTCAGCTTCCAGTCTGATATCTGCGGTAAATAGAAAGCTAATTTTGCCCCAGATCAGTTTTATTACTACTCCATTGTTATCTACATCGCAACTGGTTTCTTGAAATGGTTTTAGCGGTGGATTGAGTACTTCCATTCTAATTCCATGGCCCAGGTCAGTCTCTTGTTTCGCCGTGGCGATGTTATGCTCAATTTGCTTCTCTTCGACAAGTTTGAGCCATTCTTTATAAATGAGAGAATTGTAAGGCACTCCTGGCTCGAGTACTTGTTTCACTTTGTATCGTTGTAGCACTTCTACTAAGCCAGTGATATGGTCAGCTTGGGGCTGGGTGGAAATCATAAGATCTATCGTCCTGTCCCAGAAAGGGAGCCTCTTACTTAATTCCAGGTTTATCTTCTGTGGGTCAGATCCACCATCAATGAGTATATTCTGGTGGTTGGGAGTTTGAATCAAGATGGCATCTCCCTGCCCTACATTGAGAAAACTTACATGGAGATTGTCATCTGGCATGGTGATTGCCGCTGCCCAGACTAGGATAGCTATTATCAAAAGAGGGGGTATGAGCCACTTTTTGAAGAAATGTAATCGAATCATTTTCTTTCTTGCCGAATCTAGCCTGAATAAGAAACCATACTATTACTTCCTGTGGTTAAGGACTGCCATTTCTACTGCAAGCACAATATAATACCCCCATATCTGCCAGTGGGGGAAGGTATTTAATTCCAGGGATGAGTGGGGTAAGGCATCAAAGCCATGAATAACCAAAAGTAAGTAGCTGAGAAATAGCCAGGCCAACCAGCCCAACATTTGAGCTACGAATGGAGCAAAGAGCCCCGTGAAGGCAACTAGTGCTGCGGTGACAATAATAGCAGGTAAAGCGGGCAGGGAGAAAAAAGTTGCTGGCAAAGCAACTAAAGAGAAAACGTCAAAATTACAGGCTATAAGTGGCCAGGTGGCTATTATAGCTGCTAATGTTAGGGCGAAAGAATCGCTTACCATGTTGCCAATATTTACTATCTTTTCTCTGCCCCTGAATAGGGCAGTAACTTCTTTTCTTCCCCATCTTTGAAAATGAGGGAAGAGAAAAACAAGCCCCGTCATGGCTAGGAAACTGAGTTGGAAAGAAACACTCCACAGAATCTGAGGCTTAATCCCTACCATTACTGCGGCAGCGAGAGCCAGGGCAGTGATTGCGCTTCGCTGCCTGCCTAGAAATTCAGCCATTAAAAATAAGCTTCCCATAATTGCTGCCCGAATTACTGGTGGGTGCATTCCGCTGAGCAGGGTGTAAAGCCAGGTAACCAGCAGGGCAAGCCATATATATGTATGGTACTGTCTGCCAAAAACCAGGATACCAAGGCTGAGAGCTACGCCAATTATGATGCTGAGATGTAATCCAGAAATAGCTAACAGGTGCGCTGTTCCAGTTCTGGAGAACGCTTGACTGAGGGGGTCAGGTATATTGTTTCTTATGCCCAGCAATATGCCTTGAGCTAATGAGCTATGCGGTTCAGGTAAGGCTCTGGCTAAGGAACTGGAAAGACTTTCTCTGATGGAATGAAGCCACTGTAAAGGGTTAAAACCTTTGCCTCTCTCCAGGATTTCTATTTTGGGGTAATAAATGATGGAGTAAATCTCTTGCTGAGCCAGGTAGCTTTTGTAATTGAAATCATCGAATGGAGCTGGTGTTTCCAGCTTGCCTGTCAATTGGAGTACATCACCATAATGATAAGCAGGATATCTGGGCACTCGCACTAGAGCAGTTCCTGATACTTCTTTCTCTACACCGTCTACATTTATTTCGCTAGCTGAGAGTTTAAGCAAACAGAATTTAACTCTGACGTCGGGGTCATATGCTACCATGCCTTGAATTTCTACTGTTTCTCCATCGTTATAGAAGCAGAGAAAGTGTTTATCTATTTGAGGCTGATTTGATAGGAAGCGTATGTTCCCACCGCAAAAAGCTAGTAGGCATAATGCGATTGCTGCCAATTTTTTCTTGTTGTCAGGTAGAAGGGGAATAAGCAAGAAGGGGACAAGACTGGAGAAGATAGCAGCAAATGGGAAAGCGACTTTGGAGCCTGAAAACACGCCGGCTATCCAGGCACAGCTAATATAAAGTAACCACATAAGATAGTCTTCTAATCCGAAACGGTTATATAACCTTTTATTTTGTTAAACGTTCCTTCCCCGATGCCATCTATTTTGAGCAAGTCCTCAATTCGTTTGAAGGGGCCATTTTCGCTGCGGCAATCCATAATCCTTTGAGCTAAAACATCGCCAATGCCGGGCACTGCAACGAGAAGCCATGGGTCTGCCCTGTTTATATCCACTTTTTGAGGAAGTTGCTCCTCACCTTCGTGGGGGATGTAAATTTTGATGTGACCGATGTCAGCATCAGATTCAGGGCCAGTAATTGAAAGAATAGCTTGTATGGTGTCGTTTTCCCTTAAAGGGTAGAATCCTGGATTGGCTATAGCGCCACCAATGTAAACCTCGCCACTTTGCTGTGGAAGCGATGACTGAGACATGGTGATTTTTACAGATTGACTCTTATTGTGCTTGGTTATTAAGATCATACCACCGGTTATTATGGCGATAACCAGGAAAATTGTTATAAACAGGTAAAATCTATTGGTATGGCTCATTGTTCTGGTGCTCCTTTCTTATAACATTGTTTTGGCGTCTTTCCTTTTATCACTCTGGGATTCTTCATTTCGTTTTGCTTCTTTAGGAATGACAACCTTACATTGCAATGATAGAATTCATACATGGCAAAAAATCATGGAACGATAGTTGTTAATCGTAAAGCTTATCACGACTATCACATCCAGGAAACTCTTGAAGCTGGTATTGTGCTTAAAGGTTCGGAGATTAAGTCAATTAGAGCCAACAGAGTGAATTTGGGTGATGCTTATGCCAGGCCAGAACATGGAGAACTGTGGTTATATAATAGTCACATTGCCTCTTATAATGCTGCTAGCTATAATACTCATGAACCAACTAGACCGCGCAAGCTTCTGCTTCATAGAAAAGAAATTGACAATCTTACAGGTAAGGTGGCACAGCGAGGTTTGACTTTAGTGCCTCTTAAGCTATATATTAAGCATGGAGTCGCTAAAGTGGAATTGGGAGTGGCTAAGGGGAAAAAGATTTACGATAAGCGTGAGGCTATTGCCCGCCGCGACGTGGGAAGGGAAATAGATCGAGCGCTGAAGCTTATGAGAAGGTGAAAATGATTTGGCATATTTTAACAATTGTTTTTGGTATCTTGGTCGCTGTTCCGGCGGTTTGCCCATTCCGATGGAGCGATGTTGTCTTTGGAGCATTGGTAGTTATTTTTGGTTGTCTAGCTCTTAGGAGTTTTAGAAGAAGAGCTTATGATTAAGCGTAAGGAAGGGTGTTGGAAAAACAAAGGTAATGGTAGTAGGTATGGGGACGCGTGGCTTCGACAGGGGAAGGCCTACAGAATTGCAAGCTGAGGTGCCATTAACCTCATAAAACAAGTGGCAAAAAACAATTGCCGAACCAGTTTACGCTTAAGGTTCACGCCTAACCTGATCTCTCCTCGAAGGTTGGGATTGGGTGTCATAAAGTCGAGGTGCGCTTGTCTTTACGCCAATGGAGACTGGCTAAGGAAAAATTGGCTGGTCTAGCTGAATTCGGTCAGCAGATGAAAGCTAGATGAGATGAAAGGGGCTGACTAAGCTTGTAGGATATTCTGGCAACCTTTTCTTGGACGGGGAGTTCGACCCTCCCCCGTCTCCACCAGTTATAGTGTTCTTGTCTCAGTGGGTGCTGAGGCGTTTTTCTCTGGTTCTCTAGGTGGGCTATGCAGCAAAGTTGGCTATATATCTGAGCACTTCATGTTTTTCCGTCGGCGAGCGGCATAATGTTTTATGGGTGGGGTCGCTTTCTTGTATAAATTACTTAAAATTATTTCAGCATAATGTAGTTTGGATATCCCTTACTTTCAACCTTGCGAAGCTGAGAGGTTTCCTTATCTTTAAAGGAATCTTTAGCTAGGTTTAAGTACAAGAAAATTGCTTTTTGAGCCTGAGTTGTTGCAGAATAACAACCTAAATAATGGTAAAGGAGAAGGTGATGGAGATTAGAACATGCGCTGTGATAGGTGCTGGCACCATGGGAAGTGGGATTGCACAAGTTGCTGCTTCCACTGCAGGACTTAATGTCATTATGAATGATATTGCTGATGAGTTTGTAGATAAGGGATTTAATACCATTATTAAGAACCTGGATCGATTGGTGTCCAGAGGGAAGCTTACTGTTGCTCAAAAGGGTGAAATTCTGGGGCGAATCAGGAAGACTACGAATATTGAAGATGTGGTAGATGCTGACTTTGTGGTCGAGGCTGCTATTGAGAAGTTGGATTTTAAGTTTAACATCTTCAAGGATTTAGACAAGGTGTGCAGGGCAGGGGTTATCCTGGCGACGAATACCTCATCTCTTCCCATTACGAAGATTGCAGCTGTGACAGAGAGACCAGAATTGGTTATTGGTATGCACTTCTTTAACCCTGTCCCTGTTATGAAATTAGTGGAAATTATTAATGGTATGGCCACGTCTAGAGAAACTTTCGAGACAACTCGTAAGCTGGCTGAACAATTTGGAAAAACACCTGTGGAAGCTAATGATTCTCCTGGTTTTATATCAAATAGAATTCTCATGCCCATGATCAACGAGGCTATTTATGCGCTTTATGAAGGTGTAGGTACTGAGGAAGCTATTGATAATGTGATGAAGCTCGGTATGAATCATCCTATGGGGCCACTAGAATTAGCAGACCTTATTGGATTGGATGTTTGCCTGAATATTATGCAAGTGCTTTGCTCAAGCTTCAGTGACTCCAAATATAGACCATGCCCGCTGCTGAAGAAATACGTGGACGCAGGTTATTTGGGTAGAAAAACTGGGAAAGGATTTTTTGATTACGGGGGAAAATAGTTTATTAAGGGAAGGAATTAGTTATGAAGTACAAAAACATTTTATTTGATGTTGAGACTAATATCGCCATTATCACCTTTAATCGCCCCAGCGTATTGAATGCCATGAATTTGGAGACAATATTGGAGCTTAATAAAGCTATCCGTGAATGTGGGGAAGATGAAAACATCAAAGTTGTTGTTCTCACAGGAGCAGGTGACAGGGCATTTGTTGCTGGAGCTGACATAACATATTTCAAAGGTAAAAAGCCTCAGGAGATTATGAAATTTACGGAAGTGGGCCAGAGTACACTCAGGCTCATGGAAACTATGGGGAAGCCTGTGATTGCTGCTGTGAATGGTTTTGCGTTGGGTGGAGGGACGGAAATTTCCATGGCTTGTGATATTAGATTCGCCTCTGATAAAGCACGTTTTGGCCAGCCAGAGATTCTCCTGGGCCTTATTCCTGGGTGGGGAGGCACGCAAAGGTTGGCACGCCTGGTTGGCATGGGTCGGGCCAAGGAATTAATTATGAGTGGTGAGCAAATCACGGCTCAACGTGCTTATGAGATAGGGTTGGTTAACAGGATATTTCCTGCTGCACAGCTCATGGAAGAGGTGAAAAAGTTTGCTCGAAAATTGGCGGGAATGCCATCTTTTGCTATTAAGATGGCCAAGTGTGCTATCAATTATGGCTATGATTTATCTCTGGAAAATGCTATGAACCTGGAAATTCAGTGCAATGCACAGTGTTTTAGTACTCAAGATCTGCAAGAAGGTGTAGCAGCTTTCCTGGAGAGGAAGAAACCCCATTTTACAGGGAAGTGAAGTAAAATAACATAAAGAAGAATCATATAAAATATGAGCCAATGTAGTAAATAATAATGAATAAAGAAAAAGGAGGATAATAACATGGCTTTTAAAGGGGTAGATTATTATGGCATAGAGGAGTTGCTTTCTGACGAGGAGAAGATGTTCAGAGATGCAGCAAGGAGCTTTTTAGAGAAGGAAGTTGAACCGCTTGTAGTGAATGCTTTTCATAAAGAAGAGCCGCTTAATATGGAAGAGCTTGCTCCCAAGATGGGTCAACTTGGAATGATCGGTCCTCAGATTCCACGAGAATATGGAGGGGGTGGGGCGAACCATATACAAGAGGGTCTCTTGTGTCAGGAAGTAGAGCGGGTTGATGGTGCCCTTAGAAGCTTTGTGGAGGTGCAATCCGGGCTGGTAATGTATCCGATATGGCAATTTGGCACAGAGGAGCAGAAACGTAAATGGTTGCCGCAAATGGCGAGTGGGAAGATAATAGGTTGTTTTGGACTGACGGAACCTAATCGTGGCTCGGATGTAGCAAGTATGGAAACAGTGGCAAAGAAAAATGGCAATGTCTGGATTCTAAATGGAGCGAAAGAGTGGATAAGTGAAGCGTCAACCGCTGACTTTGCGCTCGTCTATGCTCGAACCGAGGAAGGAGTAAAATGTTTCTTAATACCCCGTGGTACTGAGGGATTTACTCAAGCTTTCACAGACAAGAAAGGGGCGATGAGAGTTGGTGATGTAGGTACACTGGCATTCAACGATGTGAAAGTCCCCGAAAAAGATGTTTTACCAGGGTCAACAAGGGTGAAGCATGTATTTGCGTGCCTCAACCAAGCTCGATATGGCATCTCGTGGGGAGCGATCGGAGCTGCTATGTCTTGTTACGAGGCAGCCTTGAATTACGCGAAACAGAGAGAGCAATTCGGCGCACCTATTGCAGCGTATCAGCTAGTTCAGCGTGATCTGGTGAATATGCTGATAGAAATTACCAAAGCGCAGCTTTTATCCTATCGACTTGGTAGATTGTTGGATGAGGGTAAGGCAAAGCATCAACAGATTTCTCTAGCCAAGAAAAATAATGTTGAAATGGCGCGTATGTGTGCCAGAACTGCCCGCTCTCTTTTGGGAGCGAATGGCTGTTCTTATGATTATCCTCCTATACGGCATATGGGAAATATTGAAGCCGTATATACATATCAGGGAACTGATTTTATCCACACTTTGATTTTGGGGCAGGATATTACTGGCATCCAGGCATTTACCAGGAAACTGTGAGTTGCAAGTGATAGATTTGGGCAGGTATAGATAACATGAGATTATACGAATATGAAGGAAAAGAGATGTTTGGGAAGGGTGGTATTCCTGTTCCGCGGGGAAGTGTGGTTGAATCTGCGGAGGAAGCCAGGCGGGTGGCCAGTGAAATAGGCAAAGAAGTCGCAATTAAAGCTCAGATTTTAACTGGGAGACGGGGAAAAGCTGGTGGCATAAAGTTTGCTAAGATTCCAGATGAGGCCGGAAATGTAGCTCAAGGAATTCTTGGCATGGAGTTGGAGGGGTATAAAGTCAATAGTTTGTTGATAGAGGAGAAACTTGATATCGCAAACGAATTGTATATGGGAATAACGATTGATGCTGAAAATGGTGCGCCAGTAGCTATGGTAAGCGCTGAAGGGGGAATGGAAATAGAAGAAGTGGCCAAAAGAAACCCAGAGAAGATAGCTTCTATGCTTATCAATCCGCTTTATGGAATGAGAACTTATGAAGCGATAAACCTGGTGCGACAGATTGGGTTGGAGGGTAGAGTACTCATTTCAGCCAGCAGGATACTTTCTCAACTATATAACGTGTTTGTAGCTAATGACGCTCGTATTACCGAGATTAATCCGCTGGTTGTAACTAATGAGGGCAAAATGATTGCTGCTGATTCTAGGTGTGAAATAGATGACAATTCACTTTTTAAACATCCTGGATGGAAAGATTTGCGTATCAAGCGCATTGAGAACCCGTGGGAAAGGGAGGGGGTTGAAGGAGGAGTAAATTATGTGGATATGGAAGGCAATATCGCGGTTATGGCGAATGGGGCAGGCCTTACTATGTCTTTGCTAGATACGATAAAAGCTGATGGTGGGAATCCCGCTTGTTTTCTGGATACTGGCGGAGGTTTATCCGAAGAGCGAATGAGAAATGCTGTTAGCCTACTGTTAAAGAAAGCCAGGGCGGACCAGCGCATCAAAGTGATTTTGGTGATGGTGCGGATGATGATAAGCCCACCGGACGCTGTGACACAGGGGATATTAGGGGCTATTGAGGAAGTGAAAGTTAAAATTCCTGTGGTGGTGGTGATGCGGGGAAGAACGCCTTACGAAAAACGAGCGCGGGAATTGCTTGAGAACTCGGCAGTTAGTTTATGCCCCAGCGTTGAGGAAGGAATAAGAAAAGCTATAGAGATAGCGAGGGAATAAAAATGGCTATATTTGTAGATAAGCATACGAATGTTTTAGTTCAGGGAATCACGGGAAAATTTGGGGCGTTGCAAACGGAGCTGATGCTAAATTGCGGTACTAAAATTGTTGCTGGTGTTACTCCAGGGAAAGGAGGGCAAACGCAGTTCGATATCCCTGTTTATGATTCTGTACAGGAAGCTGTGAGCAAACATCGAGTAGATGCGTCTGTAATATATGTGCCCGCCCCTTTTGTGCAGGATGCGGCGTTCGAAGCTATGGATGCGGAAATTAAATTCGTGGTTATAATAACTGATTGGGTTCCTCTGCATAGTGAAATGAAAATTAGGGCTTATTCTAAGGGTAGAGATACCAGATATATAGGCCCTAATACACCTGGCATAATGGTGCCAGATCAAACAAGCTTGGGAATGATATCGCCTTCAGCTGTTAGACCTGGGGTTGTGGCAGTTGTTTCAAGAAGTGGAACATTGACGGATGAAGTGTCTGCACACCTGTCGGAACAAGGTATTGGACAAAGCGTGGTTATTGGATTGGGAGGTGATCCTATTATTGGCTCGAGAATGATTGATATCTTGAAGCTTTTAAAAGAAGATGAACAGACTAAAGGTGTAGTTATAGTTGGTGAAATAGGGGGTACGATGGAAGAGGAAGCAGCGGAGTATATCAAAACTGAATTCGATAAACCTGTAGTAGCTTTTGTTGCAGGTAGGACAGCACCTCGGGGAAAGGTTATGGGCCATGCTGGCGCTATCATAATGGGTGAGCGAGGCACGGCTGAAAGCAAGGTAAATGCTCTTGAATTAGCAGGTGCAGCGATAGCTAAAAGCCTTTGGGAGATACCGTCGATGGTAAAAAAAGTGGTGTAGGAAATTGGTGTTATGGTTTTACAGGAGGAGATAGTATGAAGGAAGTAGTTATTGTGAGTGGTGTGAGAACAGCAATTGGAGCTTTTGGTGGTGCGTTAAAGGATATACGTGCTGTTGAGTTAGGTGGTCTGGTAATTAAAGAGGCGCTTAAGCGAATAAATCTAAGACCAGCGTCGAGCAAGGACCTTCTAGAATATGGGCCTGACATTCTTAAGAGTGATGGGATGGTAGAACTGGAGAAAAAATATTATGATTGGGATTCTTCCTTGGACGAAATTCAGATCGATGAAGTAATCATGGGGAATGTTCTTCAGGGTGGGCAGGGGCAAAATACAGCTCGTCAGGCAGCAATATATGCGGGCATCCCTAAGGAAACGCCTGCTTTTGTAGTGAATAAAGTTTGTGCCTCGGGGTTGAAGGCTATTGCATTGGGAGCTGAGGCAATCATGCTAGGCGAAGCGAATATTGTTATTGCTGGTGGGATGGAGTGTATGAGCCATTGCCCTTATGTTCTTCCTAAGGCTCGCTGGGGTTATCGTATGGATGTTGAAGCCAAAGGAGAGTTGATAGACCTTATGGTGTTTGATGGAGTATGGGAAATATTTTATGGCTACCATATGGGAAATACGGCGGAGGAAATTGCCAGCAGATATGGTATAACTCGTCAGGAGCAGGATGAAGTAGGATTGCTTAGCCATCAACGGGCTAGAGTAGCAATAAAAGACAGTGTTTTTAAGGAGGAGATAAATCCTGTCTTCATCCCCCAGAGGAAAGGACGCCCTATTATATTTGATACTGATGAACGACCCAGAGATACTAGCCTTGAAAAAATGGCCAAATTGCCTCCAATATTTCGTAAAGATGGCACGGTTACTGCGGGCAATTCTTCTGGCATTAACGATGCTGCTGCTGCTGTGGTACTTATGTCTGGTGAAAGAGCTAAGGAATTGGGGATTGAGCCTTTTATGACGATTAAATCGTTTGCTTCAGGTGGTATAGACCCAAAGTATATGGGATTGGGCTTGATACCGGCTGTAAGGAAGGCTCTTAAAAAGGCGGGACTTACTGTTAATGATATGGATGTAATCGAACTTAATGAGGCTTTTGCATCTCAAGCCATCGCGTGTATGCGAGAATTGGATATGAGTTGGGATAAGACTAACCCCCATGGGAGTGGCATCTCTTTGGGGCATCCTATTGGTTGTACTGGAGCTAGAATGATAGTTACCATCATGCATGATATGAAGCATAGAGATCTACGTTATGGATTAGTGACTATGTGTATTGGCGGTGGTCAGGGGATGGCAGCGGTAGTGGAAAGAAGAGTATAGTTAGCCCCCCTTTTTTTGATAGTCAGGGCACAATGTAGCATTGGGGCGCTCCGGGCGATGGCAAGCACTTCGCCAATTCCATTTGCAGCTGTCGCACAGGAAAATATTTATTCCCATGGCTTTCTTCACTCTGAATTTGATTCTGTCTATCCAGCCTGGTTTTTCAGCGCTCATAAAGAGATTATAAAGACTTAGCCTGTGAGAAGGCAATAGTTTGGAGGTGTGAGTCGAATTTATTGATACTATTTCAATGTTGTGAGAAGTACATCTCCAGTAGCAGAAGGTCTATATCTCTTTGGATAAGGTGGCAAGAAATTCAGCGTTGTTTTTTGTCTTTGATAGTCTTTCGAGGACTTTCTCTGTTGCCTCAGCAGAAGCGGGAGAATCACTGGCTAGCATATTGGCTATACGCCTGAGTAACCATATCTGTTTTAAGGTATTTTCGTCTAGCAAAAGCTCCTCTCTTCTGGTGCTGCTGGGCGTGATATTTATAGCCGGGAAGATTCTTTTCTCAGCTAATTTCCTGTTGAGGTGAAGTTCCATATTGCCGGTCCCTTTGAATTCTTCGTATATAAGGTCATCCATACGGCTACCTGTATCTACCAAGCATGTGGCAATGATGGTTAAGCTGCCATCACCATCGGTATTGCGGGCAGCGCCAAAGAAACGCTTGGGGGGATATAAAGCTGCTGAGTCAAGACCCCCGGAT
>CAZDXE010000004.1:0-58021 GCA_964509565.1 uncultured Dehalococcoidales bacterium
CCGAAGAGTTCAATCCCAGGCTAACCGAGTGGCTTGTTGAGTATAACTTCAACCGTACTCATCAGTCTCTTGTCTATCTTACCCCTGTGGAGTATATTGAAAGCCTTATAAACGCCAATGAGCAAGCGGCATTATTGCTGCCTATACTCATAGAGTTAGGAGCAAATAACGCAGAGGCAACCGTAATATGCCAAACGGGCATAGAAGAGAAGATCATATCAAAAATTCTTAATATGCCTGCTCAATCCAAGAACGGGAGAATTACGATATATAAACCACAATTAACTCTGTTAAGAAGAATGCTAAAAACAACCACTCAATATATATTTACCCAAAAAATCCTCCAGTAAACTATACACATCAGCTAGCATGCCCACCTCTACCTGATTCAACACTACCAACCTTCTATGTTCCTTCTTATTCAGGGTAAATGCCACCATGAAGGAGATGATGACAAAATCGTAGAGCATTAGCAATGTAAGGTTAGTATTTTGACAGTAGCAATGGAGTAACATAGTATATGTGCTTGGTTAAATAAGCCAGCTAGTAAGCAATTATAAATAGAGAGGGAAAAGGCGTGGAAAAGATAAAGTTCTTTTTTAATCCCAGCAGCGTAGCTCTCATAGGAAGTACGGAAAAGGAAAAGGCCGTAGGAAGAGTAATCCTAGAGAATCTACTGGAAGCGAAAGATAAATGCAGGATATATCCAGTGAACCCCAAAAGAGAAAAAATATTCGGAATGAAATGCTATCCTGATATCGCTTCCCTGCCTGAAATTCCTGATCTTGCCGTGATTGCAACGCCCGCTCGAACTGTCCCTGATATAGTTGAAGAGTGTGGCAAAGCTGGTATTAGGGCTATCGTCATTATTTCATCTGGTTTTAAGGAAATAGGAACAGAGGGAAGGGCACGTGAGAATAGAATAATGGCTATAGCCAAGCAATATAATATTAGGATACTGGGGCCCAATTGCATGGGTACAATTAGACCCAGCGCTAATTTAAATACCACATTCGCGAAGAAGATGCCAAAACCTGGATATGTGGCTTTCCTATCGCAAAGTGGAGCTTTAGGATCTGCTGTCCTTGATTGGGCAATTAGCAGAAATATAGGTTTCAGCGCCTTCGTTTCGTTGGGGTCCATGCTAGATGTGAATTTCGGAGATTTAATAGATTATTTTGGTGAAGACCCCGAGACCAGAAGTATAATCATCTATCTGGAATCTATAGCAAGTGCCAAGAAATTTATGAGCGCAGCTAGGGGGTTTGCTAGAACTAAGCCTATAATCGTAATAAAGCCGGGAAGGTTCCAGGAAAGCGCAGAGGCAGCCAAATCTCACACAGGAGCTATAGTAGGAGAGGATTTATATTATGATGCTGTTTTCCGTAGAGCCGGTGTTGTAAGGGTAGAAGAAATTGAAGACCTCTTCAACTGCGCCGCCATATTGAACACCGCCCAACTACCTAAAGGGCCAAATTTAGCCATAATAACTAATGCTGGTGGGCCAGGAGTCCTAGCCACGGATACTCTGATAGGCAAGGGCGGCAAATTAGCTCAGCTAAGCGAGAGGACCCTATCTACATTAAATGGATTCTTACCTGCTAACTGGAGTAAATCTAATCCCATTGATATCCTTGGAGATGCGAATACTCAAAAATATGTGAAGACTATCGAAGTTGCTGTTAAAGACCCCTCAGTTAATGGCGCCATAGTTATATATACATTCCAAGCTGGAGCTAATCCCATTGAGTTAGCAAAGGCTATTATTAAGCATACTAAGAGACTTAATAAGCCTATTCTAGCTGTTTTGATAGGTGATGGGGAAATAAGCAGGGCAAGGCAGTTACTCTTCAAAAACAACATCCCCACCTATGAGTTCCCTGAACAGGCAATCAAAACATACTTATATATGTATCAATATGCTCGTAACCTAGAAATGCTATATGAAACTCCCGAGGAATTACCTTTGGGCATGGGAGTCCCCAAAAATCATCTCAAAACACTCACCCGTAAAGCATTAAGAGAAAAAAGAACACTTCTATCAGAGGAAGAGTCAAAGAAAATCCTGAGGACATATAGAATCCCTACCACAATTCCATATATAGGTAAAGATGCAAACGATGCTGCTAGGATAGCATCGAGGATCGGATATCCAGTGGTAATAAAAATATCTTCTCCTGATATAGCCCATAAATCAGATGTTGGTGGGGTAATATTGAATATCTCCTCAGACGATGAAGTTCAGAAAGCATTTGATAAAATAATGGCAAATGTTAGAGAACGCCAACCTGATGCAAGAATCGAAGGAGTCAGTATACAAAAAATGATTGGAGGATATGATTATGAACTTATTGTTGGGAGCAAAAAGGACCCAGTTTTCGGCCCTGTAATAATGTTTGGCCACGGTGGAATAGAGGTAGAGCTCTTCAAGGATATCGCAGTTGGGTTGCCCCCTCTAAACCAGATATTAGCTAGAGGAATATTAGAACAGGCAAAGATCTATAAAGCACTATCACAAGGATTCAGGACTAAACCACCTGTCAACTTACAGTTGTTGGATGAGACCTTAGTAAGAATTTCGAACTTAATCATTGATTTCCCAGAAATAAAAGAAATTGACATCAATCCGTTAGCCGTAAGTAGTAACATGGTTACTGCTCTAGACGCAAGAGTGATTCTTGATGAGAAAATGATATCTCAGGAAATACCTGAGCACTCTCACCTAATAATATCCCCTTATCCAAGTAGGTATGTGCAACCTTGGATATGTACAGATGGGAGACCTGTGCTACTAAGACCTATCAGACCCGAAGATGAATTACTTGAAAAAGGGCTCATAGAAAGCTTATCGGAGGAATCTATGAGATATAGGTTCTTCTACATAATCAGAGATCTGACACACGAGATGCTCACTAGATTTTGCAACATTGACTATGACAGGGAAATGGCAATTACAGCTGAATATACTTCCGATGGCAAAAAAAGAAATGTCGGGGTTGGAAGACTAATAATCACGCCTAGCGGGGAAACTGGAGAATTCGCCATCTTAGTTGCTGATGATTTTCAAAATAACGGTTTAGGGCTAAAACTCTCTGACATGTTGGTAGGGATAGCGGTACAGAAAGGGCTGAAGAGCATATATGGGGTCGTACTAAATAACAACATGAAAATGATAAACTTGGCTAAGAGGCTTGGTTTCACTATAGAGAGGCTTTCACCTGAGGAAAGCAAAATAGCCATGGAACTTTAGTAAAAAGTCATTACAACAAAGTGTAAATCATATCATCACCTTAGCACACCATTGCGCATACCTCATGTTTCTAGGCCTTCCTCTTTTTCTAAATATCTTCTGGCTGATCAAACAAGAATTCAGACATTATTCCCCCTGAGCCACCATTACTAAACCCTAACTAAGCTGAGTGCTCCAGGACAGAAGCTACTGCACCCAGCACACCAGAATCATCTCCCAATATAGCAGGCTTTATTTCAACAGTATTAGCCAACGTGTCGAAGGCCCTTTCCCTGACTACTTTTATTGCTGGTTGGAATAATAGGTCACCCATCTTGGCCACGCCGCCACCTACTAGTATGAGCTCCGGGTTGAAAATATTGACCAAATTAACCAGGCCTATACCAAAGTAATATCCCAGGCGAGAGATAAGCTCTTTAGCCAATTCATCTCCCTGCTTAGCTGCCAGAAAAACAATCCTGGCATCAATTTTGCTTATGTCACCACCTGTAAGTTCAGCAATGGACGTTTCAGCACCTTCTGCGATTTGCTTCGCTGCTTCCCTGGCTAAAGCGGTGCCCGAGGCTAAAGCTTCCCAGCACCCAATGTTGCCACAACTGCAAAGTGGTCCATTGACATCAATAATCATGTGCCCAATTTCGCCAGCGGCGCCACAAGCCCCAGTATACAATTTGCCGTTGGCAATAATGCCACCACCAATTCCAGTGCTTATCGTGATATAAATCAGGTTTGCCACTTCTCTTTTTAGCCCAAAATGCCACTCCCCTAATGCAGCTATAGTAGCATCATTTCCCATGTACACAGGGGCACCAAACCGCTGTTGAACAATATCCCCCAAAGGGACTTCATGCCAGCCAGGAAGGTTAGGAGAGAAAATAACCTTGCCATTATTACCATCTATGATGCCAGCAACAGCAATGCCTATGCCTAAAAGCTGAGAGGGATTAATTTTAGCTGAAGCCATGATTTCCTCCATAGTGATGAGAACATTATTTATCACGGCATCAGGCCCAGACTGAGCTTGAGTAGGATTACGCCTTCGCACAACAATCTCTCCACAAGTAGTGGCAATGGCAGTAGCAATTTTAGTGCCACCGATATCCACACCCATGATAAATTTTCGCTCCATGCTTTCTGGCATTTTTAATGTCACATACTAATGTTACTAAGCTAGCTTGTCAACAGGGGGCTCAAGTAGTTAGAATAGTATATACCATGATTGGATTTGAACATTTAACGAAACTTTCCCGCACATCACCATCTAAAATAGTGCTTTTAGTAATTGATGGTTTGGGTGGGTTGCCTCGCCCAGAGACAGACAAAACAGAGCTAGAGTCAGCGGAGAAAACAAATCTAAACCAGATTGCTAAGGAGTCAATCTGTGGTCTCATCGATACTGTGAGTTCTGGAATTACACCAGGAAGTACACCTGGACACCTGGCAATTTTTGGTTATGATCCTATCAAATATGACATTGGACGAGGAATTGTTGAGGCTCTGGGAATAGATTTGGACTTAAAGCCAAACGACATCGCAGCCCGCGGCAATTTTTGCACCATTGATAATAAAGGAATCATTACTGATAGAAGAGCAGGGCGTATTACCACAGAGAAAAATGCCGAGTTATGTCAGTTATTGAATAAAAGAATTGCCATCGCAGGGGTAAGGATAGTAACCACAACAGTTAAGGAACATAGATTTGCACTGACCCTGCAAGGCAAAGGGTTATCGCCTGAGCTAACGAACTCTGACCCCCAGCAAGCAGGTTTAGCTCCCCAAAAAATAGAGGCTCTCTCTTCACAAGCACAGCGAACGGCGCGAATAGTCAACGAATTTATTTCACAAGCACGCAACTACCTGAAGGGTGAATCCCCTGCCAATATGGTGCTTCTAAGAGGATTTTCCCAACACCCCGATATCCCCACTATGAGCAAGATTTATAAAATAAAACCTGCTGCTATCGCCATATATCCTATGTACCGCGGCCTGGCAAGATTGATAGGAATGCAAATACTGCCGTCAGGCAGCAATATAACAACCCAGTTAGAAAACTTGCATCGTTATTATGAAGATTATGATTTCTTCTTCATTCACTTCAAGGCAACAGATTCCAGAGGAGAGGATGGTAACTTTGAAGCCAAGGTTCAAGCTATTGAGGAAGTAGATAAAGCTCTTCCTAATTTGCTTGCTTTGAATCCAGATGTCCTCATTATCACTGGAGACCATTCCACTCCAGCAATCTTGGCCGGGCATAGCTGGCATCCAGTCCCTTTCATGCTGAGATCCAGATGGTGTTTCCCTGATAAGGTGAACGAGTTTTCAGAACGGGCTTGCCTTGAAGGCGGTTTAGGACGTTTTCCCGCCACAGAAATTATGTCTCTAGCAATGGCCAACGCCCTGAAATTAAATAAGTTTGGCGCATAGAGCAAACCACTATCTTCACCATCAGGTCAACCTGTCCCTGCCGAGTCTTCCTGTTCCAAGCTTTCCATAAGACGAGCGGCTCGTGGGTAACCAACATGAAGACGCCGTTGTAAAAAAGAGGTAGATATATGCTCATGCTCTTGTGCCAAACGTCTTGCCTCCTCCAAAAGAGGATCTGGAGCTGAAGCTATCTTCTGACTTAAAGTGACAGCCGCAGCTACATCATCAAAATCAACATAGTTTGCCTCCATCATATGCTGGTTGCCCCAGAAATACACCAGTCTCTCAATTTCGGCATCAAAAATAAGGCATCCCTGAAGACGTTTTGGCTTACTAGCTTCACTAGGCATGTAAAGCATATCACCCCTCCCCAACAATTTTTCAGCGCCAACTGAATCCAGGATAGTACGTGAATCTACCTGAGAGGTGACTGCAAAGCTAACACGGGTAGGGAAATTAGCTTTAATGAGGCCAGTAACAACATCCACTGAAGGCCGTTGAGTAGCTACAATAAGATGAATACCAGTAGCTCGAGCTAACTGAGCTAATCGGCACAGGGTACGCTCTACTTCATCAAAGGCTGTCATCATCAAGTCAGCCAACTCATCAATGATCAGCACTAAGTACGGTAGCTTATCACCGGGTGAGCGATCTTTATTGTAACTCTCGATATTACGAGCTCCCACCTGGGCAAATTGGCGATAACGATTATCCATTTCATAATTAAGCCACCGCAGTGCTTTTACAGCTTTATCGCTATCCACAACCACAGGGGCAGCCAGATGAGGTAACCCATTGAAAACCACCAGCTCTACCCTTTTCGGGTCAACCATAATGAGTCGGACATCTCCAGGAGTATTATGCAGAAGCAAACAACAGACAATAGAGTCAAGGCAGACAGTCTTGCCACTGCCAGTGGCTCCGGCAATAAGCAGGTGCGGCATCTTGGCTAAGTCCGCCGAAACTGCCTCGCCGCCAGCACCTTTGCCCAACGCAACAGCCAATTTTGACCTCGCTCTAATCTTCTGAAAGGCAGTAGACTCTACCACACTACGCAGGGAGACTGAGCCAAATGTTGTATTAGGAACCTCAATACCAACCATAGATTTACCTGGTACGGGGGCTTCAATCCTAATACTAGGAGCAGCCAAAGCCAAAGCCAAGTCATTAGCTAAAGAGGTAATCCGATCTACCCTGATCCTGGTCTTAGATACTTCTTCCAGCCGTTCTTGCCCTCCATCTATGACTTTTTTATATTTTCTACCCCAGCCAGGTTCAACCCCAAACTGTGTTACGGTAGGGCCTACATTTATTTGCACCACTTTAGCTTCCACACCATAACTACCCAAAGCTTCTTCGACCAGCCGGGCCCGTTTATTAGCAGCATCTTTGTTCATCTCCACTTCTCTTGGCTTATCCAGAATATCAATAGGGGGAAGCTGCCACCCACTGGGAGTAAGAATTGGTTCACGCCGGTGTTGCCACGCCATCCCTTCACTATGTTCATGGATTCGCTCTTTAATAACGGAAAGGGGAGATGCCACAGTTTCTCCAGTAATACCGGACCGTTCTTGAGAAGGAGCAGCCTCAGGTAAATGGGGTTGAGGAGAGAGATTCTTAGCAGGCGCACCCCTAAGGCGGGGTTGAGAAATCTTGGCAAATAAGCATCCCGTATTTCTAACAGCCCCCTTTACTGCCCCCAAAGATTTATGCGGTGCTACAAAAATGACGCCTAAAAGGATAAGCCCAGTCAGCCGAAGACCACCCACAACATCCATAGTGCCAGCAACACCTATTATATTCTTTCTTATGCTCCACCCAATTCCGCCTCCCAACGTAGCCTGGCTTAGAACGCCTTTTTTAGATGCGAAAAAAGAAAGCCCTCCCCATACAATTAAAGCTAATATAGCCCCTCCCACAAACCAATTCCACCGTCTTAGCGAGGCAGAGAAATACCCTCGCCACACCACCCAAATTATCACACCAAGAGCAGCGACTACTATAATCAAACCGAGGCCAAATAAAGTAAGGACATCTTTCCACGCCGCAAAGGTCAAGTAAGTCAGGTGCGGACCAAAATAGTACAGCAGCCCTATCACAACGATAGCCAAGATAACAAAAAGAATAAATCGTCCCCCACCTGGTAAACCCTTCTTCCTCTCCCGCTTTGGTTTGAATACGGCCTTCCGTTTTGTCCGAGGCATAGAGCTATACCTCCACAATTACAGGGACAATAATAGGCCTTCGATGAGTTTGTTCGTAAAGGAATTTGACCAGAGAGTCTCTTAGTTTGGCTTCAATATCGTCTCGCTCAAGTAAGTGCTTTCTTTCATGGTTCACAGCAGCCATCACTACCTCTTGGCTCCTCTCCATTAAAGCTCCACTCTCACGCACATCGGTAAAACCCCTCGTTGCAATCTTAGGCTCTCCTATCACTTTGTCTTTTTTGGTGTCAATTACCAAGGTGACTATTACAACACCATCTCGTGAAAGCAATTTGCGATCACGCAGCACCGCACTATCTATCTCCCCGGTTACTGAGCCATTTACATATACATTACCTATAGGAACTTTCCCAATTACTTTCCCATTTTCCCGCCCCAGCTCAAGTATATCACCATCCTCAAGCACAAAAACATTATCGCCTGGCACGCCCAAACCCTGAGCTAATCTAGCATGCAAGCTCAAATGGCGATACTCGCCGTGAATAGGTATAAAGAATTTGGGTTTAACCAAACTAATCAAA
This sequence comes from uncultured Dehalococcoidales bacterium, assembly GCA_964509565.1. GTDB lineage: Bacteria > Chloroflexota > Dehalococcoidia > GIF9 > AB-539-J10 > JAGMDB01. The sequence goes on from CAZDXE010000004.1 coordinate 8,421, forward strand.
AGCTTCAGCTCTTCCTGGCCGCCGTGTCCATGAACATGAACTTGCGCTAATTTCTGATAAATCACATTAGCGCCCCGTCGGAAGAGGTTATCTATAATTCTGCTAACTAACATCTCATTGCCGGGAATAGGGGTAGCTGAAATTACAACCGTGTCTCCAGGGACAATCTGGACTTGCCCATGGCTCCCATTGGCCATACGCGATAAAGCAGAGGTAGGTTCACCCTGAGTCCCTGTAGCTAAAATAATCACTTTATTATGAGGTAACCCTTCAACTTCGCCAAAACAGCAACGGGTATCAGGGGGAATTGCAAGATAGTTCGTCTCCATTGCCAAGGGTACTATTTCCTCCATACTGCGGCCAGTAATAAATACACGGCGACCATGCTTAGCAGCAACATCAAACACCTGCTGGATTCGAGAGACAAGAGAGGAAAATGTAGCTATAATTACCCTCCCTGGGGCCTCTCCCACAATATGATCTAGAGATTCGCTAACTACTTTCTCAGAAGGGGTATATCCAGAAAGCTCAACATAAGTGGAGTCAGAAAGCAGAAGTAAAACCCCTCTTGTGCCCAACCAGCCCAAGTGGCTCAGGTCAGCTAGCTTACTGACCACAGGGGTATAATCAACCTTAAAGTCACCACTATGAACTACGACGCCAACAGGGGTATAAATGATTAGCCCAACGGCATCTGGGATGCTATGGCAGACAGGGAAAAATTCTATAGCAAAATTACCCAGAGTAATCCTGCTGCCAGTGTGAACTAAATTTATCTTTGCCTTGTTTTGTGCCCGCCGCCGTTTAAGTTCAGCAGAAATTAACTTCGCGGTAAATTTAGTAGCATAAACAGGAAGGGTAAGCTGGGGTAAAATATAAGGCAAAGCACCAATATGGTCTTCATGCCCATGAGTAATAATAATGCCCCTTACATTTTGTTTTCTTTCTAAAAGATAGCTGATATCTGGAATAAGTAAATCCACCCCTAGCATTTCTTCACTAGGGAACATGAGTCCAGCATCAATGACAATAATGTCATCTGCATACTCCAAGGCAAGCATGTTCTTGCCAATCTCACCCAATCCACCCAGAGGAATTACCTTCAATTTTCGTGTCGACATAATTTCACTTTAAAGCAAACTCAATTGCCGGGCTTCAGCAGGAGTTTCAGCTATTTTCCCTGCTTGAGCTAATATCCCCGGAATCTTAATCATATCAGCCTGAATAATTTGACGCAGTTTACCTTGATGGAGAGCAGCAGCAGGGTGATACATAGGATAGTAAACAACATCGCCTTTCCTTCGTGGTTTTCCATGAACCTTACTTATACTTTCACGAGGGAAATACCTCATTAAAGAATAGCGGCCTAAAGTAATAATCATACTCGGCTGGATTAGTTCTATTTGGCGATCAATCCATCTGCGACAAGCCTGTATCTCATCTGGTAAAGGATCACGGTTTCCCGGCGGACGGCACTTAATTACATTAGCGATGTAAACTTGCTCTCTTGATAAGCCAATCGATGACAACAACTGGTCCAAAAACGCCCCTGCCGGCCCCACAAAAGGACGACCTTGCTGATCTTCATGCCAGCCCGGCGCTTCGCCGATAAAGAGCAACTCCGCATCTTCAGCGCCTTCGCCAGGCACCACTTTAATACGATGCTTAGCCAAACCACAATCCCGGCAATTAGCTATCTCAGCATAAAGCTCAGTCAAGGCCGACATCTAATCTGATAATACCACGCCCAGCCTCGGTATTCAATTTGCATTATATTAATCCTCTTCATATTCATCTTCATCCTGCTCCCAAATAGGTTCAGTGTAACGATCGATAAATTCAGCTGTAGCTCGCTTAGCTATAAACCCCATCTCTTCATCCATCTGTTTAGCTAAATTATCAAGCTCAGTCAAGTCAACATCAATTCCCAGTATTTTGATTAATACCCTGAGCACAACCAGGGAGGCTTTGGGATTTGCCATCTGAGTCCCATATGTCGGCACTTCCCCTAACAAACAAATACCTTCAATATCCCGCTCCTTAGCTACCCCTAATATCAATCCATTTAACCCAGCAATCCGAAGATTCCCTCTAAGAATAACATTGTACTTACCCAATTCAGTAATTAACGCTTGCTTCGTGGCCACTCCCCATACTTTGGGTTCCTCGCTGGGGTGAATCTTTGCCACAGCAGCAGCACAACTATATATCCTTTCCACCTTAAGGTTCTGAGCCACATCTAAAATACAATTAACCAGTTCATATCCCTTGGAACTAGGTTGCTCCTCCCCAATAAATAACACTAAGCCTTTGCCAGTCTCTTTATTTCGCCAATAGTAAAACTTGCTCTCGGGAAAACGAGGGTTCTCAATTACATTATCTCTCACCGTAACGCCCACTGGTTCAAAAAAATTGACGGGCTCAATTTCCCCTATTTCCACAGCACATAACTTGTCTTTCAAGTATCTTGCCGCCATTAAAGAAACATCGCCAATACTTGGCCACGAGACAAACATAGAACAGCCCTTAGAACGCGGCCTCCTGTGGAGATTTATTACACTCTTCGTTTTTCCCTTCACTTTCTTCAAGGTTACCTTTTTTTATTTCGATGCTACTGATAAACAAGTGCAGTATAGAGCAGGAGTTCGCAAAATCCCATCAACCCACCTCGCTTTATTTCCTATGCCAAGAGATTGCTTCAGAACCTGATAGATGTTCCCCGAAACCATAGTATCCTTTATACGCCCTACTACTTCACCATTCTCTACCTTGTATCCTAACAAAACATTGCCGCTGAAATCACCTCCTATCAAATTACCTTGATCAGCTCCTATGAGTTGTTCTACTATCAAACCTTCTTTCATATCCTCCACCATAGCTTCAAAAGAAATATCTCCTTCCTCTATAACAAAGGAACTCATGGCTGGCTTAGGAGAACCACTCCCAATTCGTTTACAATTGCCCGTGCTTTGCGTGTTAGCCAAAGCTGCTGTTCGTAAATCGTACAGGAAACTCGCCACTACCCCCCTTTCTACAAGCGGGGTGCATTGGCTAGGTGTCCCCTCATCATCACAGGGAGAGCTCCCCACACGATAAGCCAGCGCAGCATCATCCCATAAATTAAGATTATTGTCAAAAACTTGCTCCCCTAACTTGCCTTCCAGCGGAGAAACTCCTTCCAAAACCACTTTGCCATTAAAAGCTAGTGCCAGGGGAGTTAAAAAGGTGCTAGCCACCCCACGAGGAGTAAAAATCACCGGTAACAGCTTAGTAGAGACAGCAGCTTTTTCGTTAGCCAATTCCAACTGCCTGACCACTCTATCAGCTATAAGCTCAGGGCTAACAGGCAAACAACATGAGTCCTCACTATCACCAGTAAAAAGCATATCTGTATCTTGAATGAGTATGCCCTCCACGCTAAGGCCAAAGAAGCTCTTAGTATAATTTGCTTCCCCTCTTTGAGAATTAACTATGTAGATTGAATCTATTCCCTTAGTTACTTCAACGTCGCAAAGGATGTCGGGGGCATATTTCTTTATCCTAGTTATAACTTGGTTACCATACTCAATCATTTCTTCCATCGTTATCTTCTGCACTCGGGGGTCAAAGGTGTTAACATCAGGATAATCCATTCGGGAAGGAAAGGTGAAATTGGCTGGATCTCCAAATTCAGATGTCTCCACAGCCATATCAAGCAAGGCTTCCATATTATTAGAGCCACTGGCTGTTGATATACCAAGCTTACCATCCCGGAAAATTCGCAAGCTTACACTAGTGCTTTCTTTAGTTTGTATTTGCTTCAGCCTATTAGCCTCAAAATAAATTGGGTTTTCTTGAGAGGAAACGAAAAAAACCTCAGCCTGTTCAGCCACTTTACGGGCAGAATGAATAACATTTAAAAGGTGTTCCATAAATTTCTAAATTATAAACCCCTGGAATTTAGTATTTATTCTTATCTTCCACACCCCCCTAGCAAACAATGACGAATTCTAATATGTGGGCTGCCATTAGAAACGGGCAGCGGGGATTGCCCTGCTTTGCCACAACCTCCACCTTGATTCATATTCAAATCATTGCCAATAGCATCTATATTATCCAGGGTAACAAAAACATTACCAGTTAACACTACTGGGCGTAGCATCTCCTCCAACTTTCCGTCTCGAATCATATAGGCTTCCCCAGCAGAAAAAGTGAACATCTCTAAACTAGTCGTCCCGCCATACCAGTCTTTCACGTAAACTCCCTCTTTAATGCCTTCGAGCATCTCCTTAAAACAAGATGCGCCAGGTTCGATAAAGGTATTAGTCATCCGCACTATAGGGGGAAAGAGATAATTGATGGCACGTGCGTTCCCTGTGAGTTTTTCCCCCATCCTGGCTGCTGTCTCCCTGGAGTGGAGCCTTCCCACCAAAATGCCATCCTGAATAAGAGATGTTCTCGTTGCTGGCATCCCTTCATCGTCATATTTGTAGCTCCCTCTCAAACCAGGAATAGTAGCATCATCAATAATATTGAGTTGCTTACCCCCAAATCTTCGCCCCAAGGTCATGATATTATACAATTGCTTGTTCTGATAAACGAAATCAGCTTCTGATAAGTGTCCGAAAGCCTCGTGAACAAAAACTCCAGCTAAAACAGGATCTAAGATTACGGTATGTTCACCCCCCTTTACATGGGGAGCAGAAAGGAGAGATGCAGCGCGCCTGGCTATCTCCTGCACTTGATCATGCAGACCCTCTACGGCCGAGAAATCGCCATTACTTCCTAAACTCAACCCAGCTTGCTGAACCTCATTACCCTGACACGCTATAGCTGTCAGCCGCAAGGCAATATCCGGTTTACTTTGCTCAATATAACTACCTTCAGAATTAACAAAGGTGACTTTACGTTTAACATCACGGTAATCAATCCTAGAGCTTTGAATTTTTGAGCTGCCTAATATAATACTATTATATTCATCAAGAAGCCGCTTCTTAGCCACTAATGGAATAGCAGCCAGGCTTCTCTCCAATTCTTGGGTTACCGTATCTACCACAGGCTCCGCCGCAGGAAATCCAAACTCCTCCCCGCTGGCCAACCTTGCCTCATCTACCGCTAGCATCACCTTTCCCCGTAGCTTGTCAAGATGATTAAAACTAACAAACCCCCAACTTCCTTTAACCAAAGCTCGAATATTGCCACCAGAACTACAAGTCCTGCTTATTTCTTCCCAGCTGCCACTTCGGCAAATAATGTGAGTGCTTTCACTCTCTTCAAAGTGAACCTCAACGTAATCAGCATTATGCCCTTTCAAGGCATCGGTAAATTGATTTCGCACAGATTTATCCCCCAGAGTAGCTTAAAGCAAAATGACAGACCAGCAAGCAAACGAAATAAAGACAGACTTCCACCAAGACATATTATATACTCTAGCCGTTATTTCCTAAAATTGTCGGGTATAGAGTATACTATTGTATCAACAACTGAGGAGAACATGTGAATGAGATCCAGTATTATTGGGAAGATTGAAAAAGCTAAAAGGTATGCCCAGGAGCCGGACCGTGTTACTTTATCAGGTCTCACAGCCAACTTCCGCGGAGAGAATAACAACTATGAGTTAAGCTATGCTAACGGAAAGTGGCAATGCTCCTGCCATTTCTTTTCTCAGTGGGGAACATGTAGCCACACCATGGCATTACAACAAATATTAACCAATGTCCTGCCCAAGGAAGCTCTTAGCTCTCCTCTAGAGTAATTTGCCCCCAGAAGCTTGAAACCCCGCCACATAATCCAAAGCCTCCGCCACCACAAATAGGGAACCAGTAACACAGATGAGGTCGTTCTTCTTAGCTAGAGCTACAGTCTGAGAAAGAGCCTGGCCCACAGCATTAGTAATTTTGGGCTTGATGCCGCCTTTGGCAAACTCAGCGGCCAAATCTAAAGGCGAAGCGGCCCGGGGATGCGAAGAGCGCGTGACAACAACTTGAGGAGAGAGAAAAACTAATTCTTTCACTATTCCTGATATGTTTTTATCACAAGATGCGCCCATAATAAGGAAAAATCTGTCATAATTGAAATACGCTTTAATATTCTCCACTAATCTCTTCATAGACGCCACGTTGTGAGCACCATCAACCAGCATAATAGGATTATGACTTAAGATCTGGAATCGCCCAGGCCATTCAACACGGGCAAATCCTTGAGCAATATCCCTGGTAGAAATAGCACAGCCTAAAGAGGCTAAAACTTCCAGAGTAGCCACGGCAGTGGCGGCATTCTCAATCTGGTAATCCCCCAAGAGTGGAATAGTAAAGCAGTGAGTACCCATCTTACTCTGAACTACAAATGATTGCTTATGGAAGTCACTTGTTAACTTACGCCAGGTAATATCTTCACCCACCTGAACTAACCGCGCTTCCCGGCGGCGGCAGGTATCTCTAATTACCGAAGTCACCTCTCTCGGCTGAGGAGAGAGTATCACCCAACAACCAGGCTTAATGATGCCCGCTTTTTCGCAAGCTATCTTCTCCAAACTATCACCTAGAATTTGTGTGTGCTCCAAGCTAATAGGAGTGATGACACAGACCTCAGATTTAACCACGTTGGTAGCATCCAACCTGCCACCTAAGCCCACTTCCAGAACTTGAAAATCTGCTCCTTTCTTCCTGAAATAAACAAATGCAAGCACGGTCAACGCCTCGAAAAAAGTCAACCGCCTGCAGGAAGGTTCATGCTTCATTGTTTCAAAATAAGGTTTAAGCTCAGCCACCAGGCCAGCAAATTCAGTTAGGGGAATTAAATTGCCATCCAGCCTAATTCGCTCCCTTAAGTTACGGAGATGCGGAGAGATATATAGCCCCGTCTTATAGCCGGACGTGCTCAAGACCTGAGCGATCATGGCTGCCGTGCTCCCCTTCCCCTTCGTACCAGCTACATGAACAGTTTTGGCAGCTAAATGAGGGTTGTTCAAGCGCTCTAAAAGCTCTTCTATATGCTTTAAGCCATAGCCACGCGAAGTATAGGGTATCCCCGGGAGCATCTCATAATCAATAAAACTATGGATATATTCTTCTGCTTGGGTACAATTCACTTTATTATTCTCAAATTTTATCAATTATACCATCTGCCTAACATACCTATCATATCCCCACCAGGGGATTGCAAAAACTATTATTACGTGGCAAACTCTAGAGTAGAAACTGTGCTCTGAATTCAATCGCCTCTGAAAAGTAGAAGGATATATACAAGATGAACAACTCAAAAACCGTTCGCCTACCCCAACTAGCATGGTATGGAGATACCGAGATTGAGATAGATTTCCCCGATTCATGGGATGTTACCATCTGCCGTATGCATGGCCATGACACCCCTCCCTTAAACGAAGATAACATCAGAAAAGCTTTCCATAATCCTATTGGCTCTAAGCCCATAAAGGAGTTAGCTAAAGGGAAAAATGAGGTTGTAATACTCTTCGACGACATGTCGAGAGCTACACCTTCTGCCACATTGATACCCTATGTTTTAGAGGAACTTGCCGCCGCCGGCATTCCCGATGATAACATACGCTTCATAGCTGCCATTGGAGCTCATGGCGCAATGAACGGAATAGATTTCAGGAAAAAATTGGGGGACGAAGTGATGGGCAGGTTTCTAGTCTATAATCATAATCCATATGAAAACTGCACTCCTCTTGGAGTAACCAGTCAAGGTACACCATTGTCAATCAACAGCGAAGTAATGTCCTGTGATCTCAAGATTGGTATCGGCTCTATCGTACCACACCCATACAGTGGCTTTGGCGGCGGCAGTAAGATAATCCTCCCCGGCGTTGCATCTATGGAAGCCATAGATGCTAATCATACAAGGCTTAGGCTTTCTCCAACAATCGGCATAGGTAAATACGAAGGCAATGTGCTGCACAAAGACATGAATGAAGCTGCTAGAATGGCAGGACTTGACGTTAAGATAGATGCCATATTTAATTTGAAAAGAGAGATAACAGCTCTTTTTGTTGGCGACCCAATAGAGGAACATATAGAGGGAGTGAAGCTAGCCAGAGATTATTATGCAACGAATATGGTCAGCGATGCTGATATCGTCATCGCCAATTGCTATTCCAAGGCGAACGAGATGTGTCTCGCTCTTCCAATAGCATCCTCGCTTCTATCCCAAAAAGGTGGCGACATAGTACTTATAGCAGTTACACCTGAGGGGCAAATAAATCACTATTTAGAAAGAAGTTTTGGGAAGAAGTTTGGCGGCAGGAGCTGGCAAATAACAAGATACCCGTTCAAAACCCTGCCTCATAACATCAGGAGACTAACTGTCATGACACCTTACTCAGACAAGGTCGGTGGCGACTGGGTAGCACCATATGACTTGATTCATCAAGCTAAAACATGGGCAGAGGTAGCCCATGAACTTAAGAACAGATATGGCGCCTCAGCAAAGGTAGCAGTAATACCAGATGCAACAGTGCAGTATTTTCCTGAAGCATAAACTATAAAAGGAGGCACAGATGATTAAAACTATTGCAATTTCCAAAGCTCAAGCCTTACCCAAGGGAATAAAATATACTGATATTCGCAGTTATGCTTTTACATTCCTCTTTGTTTCGTTAAGCATAGCTACACCGTGGGTCTTCCATCAATTCCACTTAGCCGGGCCTATTTTTCTACCTATGCATTTCTTCGTACTAATGGCTGGATTGTTATTCGGTTGGAGAGCAGGGCTAATAGTTGGGCTATCCACTCCCATAATGAGCTTTGCCATATCAGGCATGCCAGCTGTAGTGCTCCTACCCCAGATCATAGCAGAGGTTTCAGTATATGGATTAGTCGCTGGAATTCTACGCGAGAAGTTTAATCTTCAAGTGATATGGTCATTAATTGGGGCAATGATAGGGGGACGTTTGACATTACTTTTAGTATTATCAACGACTTACCTTATGAAAGGAGCAACTTATAGCCCCCTCAGCATCTATACAGTAACAGGCGGGGAGATAAACCCCCTCGCTTCTTTTTGGTCAACTATCACACTAAGTTGGCCAGGGATTATTATCCAACTGATATCTATACCACTAATCATTAAATTTTTAAAGATAACTATAGCCCAAAATAGCCGGAGAGGCAGCTAACTTTGAATGAAACACCTCTATTCAAGCAGTTCTTAGTAAGCAGTAATACTCTTTGGGCATACAAAGGTGACAAATTGCTGTTTATATCCAGTAAACATGGTCTACAGCCGCTATTTGAATATGTTGACAAAGGTGCACCATTTCAGGGCAAGATTAAAATATTCGATAAGGTAGTAGGCAATGCTGCTGCTTTGTTAATGGTAAAAGCTAAATGTAAGGAAATTTATAGCCCCCTGGCCAGCGAACTTGCGCTCAAAACGTTACACCATTACAACATTCAATGTCATATTCATAGTACCACACCATACATTCAAAACCGCGAAGGGGAAGATATGTGCCCAATGGAAAAATTATCCATTGATAAAAACCCTGAGGAATTCTACACGGCAGCAAGACCCCTGTTTTATCGCCCTACAGGAAAGCCTAAGGCAGGGAACAGGACACAAGGAACTAAGCATTGAATTTTATTGATAAGCTACTTAATATTAGCCGGAAGAACGAAAGCCTGCTTTGCATTGGGCTCGACCCCAACCCGGATTTAATACCCAAAGTAACCATCTTAGAATTTAACACCGCTATCATCGATGCCACCAGCGATTTAGTATGTGCCTACAAACCTAATTTGGCTTTTTATGAAGCTCTAGGAATCGAAGGCATGGCCATCTTACAAAAGACTATTGAACACATACCCGACAACATTCCCATAATTGGGGATGCCAAGCGTGGCGACATAGGCAACACTGCTAAAGCTTACGCTAAAGCTCTTTTCTCCACCTTCGGTTTCGATGCTGCCACGGTCAATCCCTACATGGGTTTTGACTCCATAGAGCCTTTCATTAGTTACCACGATAAAGGAATATTTATTCTATGTAGAACGTCAAACCCCAGCGCTATAGATTTTCAGAACCTCCGTTGCCCTACTGGCACCCCACTCTACAAAATGGTGGCACACAAAGCCAAAGAGTGGAATATTTATAACAACATTGGTTTAGTAGTTGGAGCCACCTGCCCTGATGAATTAAGAGAACTTCGCTCAATCTGCCCTGAGATGTGCCTGCTCATTCCAGGCATAGGCACTCAAGGCGGCAATTTGACTTTAACAATTAGCTACGGAGTGGATACTCAAGAAAAAAATGCAATTATCAATGTATCGAGACAAATTCTTTATGCCTCACAAGAAAGAGACTTCGCGCAAGCAGCCAGAAATACCGCTGAGAGAATACGCAACCAAATCAATTCATGCTTACCTTCCCACCTGAAAGCAAAATGAACACGTTTGTAATAATTGCCCCTTCGTAGAGAAAAGGGGTTTTAAAATAAACTGAACGTGCTAAGATCATGACTCGCTGCATTTTCCACGTCGATTTGGACGCTTTCTTCGTTTCTGTAGAGCGAACACTTAATCCGAATCTAATGAAAAAACCAGTAATTGTCGGGGGAGACCCCAGGCGGCATGGGGTAGTAGCTTCCGCCTCTTACGAAGCTCGCCCCTTCGGGATTCATGCCGGCATGCCATTATCCAAGGCTCATCGCCTTTGCCCCCAAGCTATTTTCCTCCAAGCTGATTTCTCCCACTATAGAGAGTCATCACAAAGATTTATGGAGATCCTGGCTGACTTCTCCCCCCACATTGAGCCTCTAAGTATTGATGAAGCATATCTCGACGTCTCCGGATATGAAGAACCATTCGGTTCTTCTCAGAAACTAGCCCTTGTTGTAAAGAAACGAATATATGAAGAGCTCAAGCTCACTGCCTCTATAGGAATTGCTACGTGCAAAGTGGTAGCCAAAATCGCCTCTGATTTATGTAAGCCTAACGGATTGTTGGAAGTAGCTCCAGGAGAAGAACGCCACTTCTTAACCCCTCTCCCACTGGCTAAATTGCCAGGAGTGGGCAAAAAAACAGAGCAGGTGTTACGAGAAATGGGTATAGCTACCGTAGGTCAATTAGCAGCGCTTCCTCTAGACACAATTAAAAAACGCTTTGGAAAATTTGGCACAGTAATCCATGGCTATGCCAACGGAATAGATGACCGAGAAGTAGAAGCGCCCGGTGAAACCAAATCCATTAGCAAGCAAACCACATTCGCCAAAGATAACTCAGATCACCATTATCTTGAGGCCAGCCTCCACCACTTATGTGACCAGGTTAGTACAGAGCTCCGCTATCTAGATAAGCAAGCAAAGTGTGTAACCCTGAAGCTAAGATATGCTGACTTCAAGACAATCACCCGTCAAGTTACCTTAAAAGAAGCAAACGATGTTAGTCATGTTATCTTTGCTACAGCTTTACAGCTACTGTGCAAAACTTTAGCGCAAAAAGAGAAGGCAATCCGACTTATAGGCATCAAGCTATCAAGCTTATCTGGCAAGGAAAAGCAACTCTACATGTTTGACACCAAAATAGAGAAATGGAGACATTTGGATAAAGCCATCGACCAGATCCGAAGAAAATATGGCTCATCATCTCTTAGGAAGGGTAAAGATATCTTCACCTAAACGGATATAGAGACTTGTTTTTAGCTTGGGACACTAAGTATAATTAAGCAAATTATTTATAAAGGAGGGGGGAATGCCACCTTATGCTTTTTTCCATAAGCGATTCATGCCATTGTCTGAAGCCAAGATCGGAATTCTAACTCACGCCTTTCACTACGGCACCGCTTGCTTTGAGGGCATCCGCGGCAATTGGGACAGCGAGCGGCAAAAATTCTGTCTCTTCCGCATGGAGGATCATTATAAGCGGATACTTAATGGCTGCCGTATCCTAAAAATCGAGCTTCCCTATTCTGTTAGTAAACTATGCCAATTAACCAGCGAGCTTGTAGAAAAAAGTGGATTCCGTGAAGATGTATACATCCGCCCCCTGGCCTACAAAAGTTCTGAAACTTTAGGGGTTCGCCTTCATGAACTGGAAGATGATTTTCTTATCATTGCGACCCCCCTCCCTCCTTACCTCGGCACAAAAGGCATCCGTTGCTGTACTTCATCATGGCGCCGTATTGATGACACCATGATTCCACCTAGAGGCAAGATATGCGGCTCTTACGTGAACAGTGCTTTGGCTAAAACCGAAGCTTGGGAAAATGGCTTCGATGAAGCCATTTTCCTAACCTATGATGGACACGTCTCGGAGGGCACAGGGGAGAACATTTTCCTCATCATCAACGGCAAATTAGTCACGCCCCCCTCCTCCGACAATATCCTCCTGGGGATTACTAGAGCCACAGTGATAAAACTAGCTAAAAATGAGTTGGGCATAGATACTATAGAGAGACAACTAGATAGAAGCGAGCTCTATTTAGCTGAGGAGTGTTTCTTTACCGGCACTGCAGCCCACATGGCACCGATTATAGAGATCGATCATCGTTTAATAGGCAATGGAAAAACTGGCAAAATAACCGCCGCATTACAAGAATTGTTTCAAGAAGTGATACTGGGCAGGAATCCCAACTACCTTGATTGGTACACTATGCTCTGTCCACAATCAAACAAAGACACAACGTGAACCCTGTCTTTTGGTAAAGAGAACCTAAAGTTTAGATATAAGCCCTAGAGATTCAGGCAAACAGTGGCTATGTTAACTCTCCACTTCCCTCTTGCTTTATATTGAACGCTTCGGCTCGACGGCAGCGGCAGCGTTCAACTTTTTCATTAAACGGGATTTAAGCCTGGCACTCTTATTCCTATGAAAAACCCCCTTGCTTACAGCCTTATCCAGGCTACTTATAGCTGTCGCAGTTTCCTGCTGTGCTAACTCTAGCCCTCCACTACTAATAAGCTTCCTTGCTTTACTCACACGAGTTCTAGTACTACTTCGCACCAGGCGATTTCGCAACCGCTTTCTCCCCGCTGAGCGGGCTGCTTTATCAACTGTCTTGCTATTTGGCATCTGACCCTCCTTCCCTTACTACATTTATCACATTCCACAGTGAGTAAACTCTAGAGACTACTTTATTTAAGTGAGCCGCACTTTTAATTTCGAGAGCAAAGTATAACGACGTGACATTATTATCATGGTGATTCACATTAGCACCGGTAATATTCACTCCCTCATCAGATATAATAGCACTAATATCCCGAACTAAGCCAACTCTATCCCAAGCATCGATTTTAATAGTTACAGGATAAACCTGCCCCACATCTCCCCAACTCACATCAATCAACCGTTCTTTTTCTACTTCATTAATAATATTAGGGCAATCCTTACGATGCACAGTGATGCCACGGCCCTGAGTAATATACCCTATAATTTCGTCTCCAGGCAAGGGATGACAACAACTAGCCAACCGAGTAAACAAATCACCAACACCTAACACTTTGACACTTGAAGGGCTACCCTTTTGAGGGGGCGAAATTCCAATTGTCTCACCAGTCGGCTCCAAATCCAGGCTTAACTTAAGTGATACTTGAGAGAGAGTAACATCACCGCGACCAAGAGCAGCAAAAAAATCATCTACGTGCTTATAGTTAAATTGATGTGCCAATTTATCAATGCTGGATAGACTAATACCCAAACGTTTAAGTTCCCTATTTAAAAGTTGCTTGCCAGCATCTACACTTTGACCTCGTTCCTGTTTATTGAACCATTGCCGAACTTTGCCTCTAGCGTGAGACGTTTTAATATAATTGAGTTGAGGGTTAAGCCAATCTAAACTGGGGCCTTTCCTACCTTTAGCAGCAATAATTTCTACAATATCTCCGTTGCCAAGCATGTAATTTAAGGAGACTAAACGACCATTCACTCTCGCCCCAATACACCCATAGCCCAAATCCGTATGAATTCGGAAGGCAAAATCCAGAGGTGTAGCTCCTTTAGGCAAATCTTTTATATCTCTCTGTGGAGTATAGACAAATACCCGATCTCCGAAGATATCAGTTTTAACAGATTCCAGAAACTCCTCACCATCAAATTCCTCCCGTAACTGAGAAATATCACGCAGCCAAGATATTTTATGCCCAAATGACAGGTCTACTTTTCCACCTTCTTTATAATGCCAGTGAGCCGCCACACCATACTCAGCAATCTGGTGCATATCGTATGTCCGAATCTGTATTTCTAGCGGAGTTGTGCCTTGGCACATTACCGTAGTATGTAAGGATTGATAGCCATTGTCTTTAGGGTTAGCAATAAAATCATTAAACTCCTCAATCATAGGATGCCAAAGATTGTGAATCGTTCCTAATACCTTATAACAATCCGAAACTGAGCCCACTAATACACGTAAGGCAAAAAGGTCATGAATATCACCAAAATCCTTGCCTTGTGCAGCATACTTATCCAGTTTCTGATAAATGCTGTAGATATGTTTCGGCCTACCAAAAATCTTAGCCTCTATGCCAGCTTTGTCTAATTCTCGACGCAGTGCTTGACTGACCTCAGCTATAAAATTTTCCCGCTGCTCTCGTTTTTCAGCTACCAAGCGAATAATCCGACGATATTGCTGTGGCTCCAAGTATCGCAAACCCAGATCTTCCAATTGCCATTTTACATCCCACATACCCAAACGGTGCGCCAGAGGCGCATATACTTCCAATGTCTCCTGGGCAATCGCACGTCGTCTCGACAAAGGCAATGCCCCTAGAGTGCGCATATTATGTAGCCTGTCAGCTAACTTAATAATGATCACCCGTAAGTCTTCAACCGTAGCCACAAGCATTTTGCGCAAATTCTCAGCCCGAACTCTTGATTTCCCCCAACCCTGCCCAGATCGGTTGGTGAGTTTTTTCAGCTTAGTAACACCATCAACTAATTTAGCTACCTCAGATCCAAATTTGATTTCAATCTCATCCAGCGATATACCACAATCTTCAGGAATATCATGCAGCAAGGCAGCAATTAAAGTATCTCTATCGAGGTGTAGGTTAGCCAGGGCCATGGTTACTTGCAAAGGATGCTCCAAATAAGGCTCTCCCGACTTGCGCATCTGCCCTTCATGTGCTTGCGCGGCGAACTCATAAGCTGCCTTAATCAAGCCTTCCTTATCAGCAGGCAAATATTCATTGATTTTTGCCATAAGAGAATCTATATCCATATTTCAAGCTTCATAATAACGCAGCAATAAAAGCAACGCAAACCTTGCCGTCTCAGGCAATCCAACCACAGGAAACACAATAACAAACATAATAAATTGGCCATCACTTATATAAAACTTCTCCTGCAAGTTTATAAGCTCCCAGCTATTATGTATGGTGAGAGAGCGAGTAAGCAACTAATAAATATGCTAAACTAAACATCATACATAGAGAAAGGAGTCTCCCTTGTATAAAGCGCCCAGAGGTACATCAGATATCCTGCCACAGGAACAAAATTATTGGAAATATGTGAAGGAAAAAGCAGCTCTTTTATGTCACCTTTATGGCTACCAGCCATTGACTACACCAATATTTGAAGATTCCAGACTCTTCTCCCGTACTGTGTCTGGAGGAACAGACCTCGCAGACAAAGAAATGTACATCTTTGAGGACAGGAGCGGGCAAAAACTAGCTTTAAGGGCAGAAGGAACAGCACCGGTCTGTCGAGCTTATATGGAACACGGGTTGTTCAATTTGCCTCAACCCGTAAGACTTTATTATATTGGAGCTGCTTTCAGATATGAGCGCCCTCAAGCTGGACGTTACCGCCAGCATCACCAATTTGGGTACGAAGCTTTAGGCGATGTTGACCCCGCCCTCGACGTCGAGGTAATAGAGATGGCACAACAATTCTTGCTTTCTCTAGGTCTTTCTAAATTCTCCATTCAACTTAATAGCATTGGCTGTAAACTCTGCCAACCTGAGTACATAAAGACACTAAAGCAACATTACTCCAACCACACAGCTGATTTATGCCCAGACTGTGAAATCAGGCTGCTTAAAAATCCGCTGCGCTTACTTGACTGCAAAAAAGCCTCCTGCCAGAAAATAGCTGCGACAGCCCCAAAAATCATAAATTACCTGTGCCCTGAATGCCAAGCACATTTCCAAAACGTGCAGCAAGGATTAAAAACGTTGGGTATTCCTTTCCAATTGAACCATAGATTAGTACGTGGGCTGGATTATTATACCAGGACTGTATTTGAGATTGAACCTCGAGAGGAAGGGGCACAAAGTGCTCTCGGAGGCGGAGGACGTTACGACAATCTTGTTGAGCAACTGGGTGGGAAATGCACCCCTGCAGTTGGCTTCGCCACCGGCATAGAAAGGCTCATATTAAATCTAAAGAGACAAAAAATGAAGATCCCTCCTTCCCCTAAATCCGTTGCTTTCATCGCTTATTTAGGGGAAGATGCTAAAATTGAGGCAATGAAGCTCGCCTCCAGGCTACGGCAAGCTGGGATTGCTGTTATCAAAGCCACAGGTAGTAAAAGTTTAAAAGGACAGTTAAGGCAAGCCAACTCACTAGGCACTAACTATACTATTATCATCGGTGAAGAAGAGGTCAAAAATCAGACCGTAGTATTGCGGGATATGATAAACAATAAACAGAACTCTATCTCCATAGCTAAAGTAGTCCTGTCACTTAAACAAAACAAGCCCCTTGAATGATATCTCAAATACATTCTCCGCCTCTAGATATGATACAATATGGACTAGTGGCTGTAAGCATCGTTGATACTAAGAGAGGCCTAAAGTCTGCCCACGGCTCTCCTTCCGGAATTTCCACTCCGCCGAAGTGACATGTATAAGAAGGTAAGTTAGCCATATCGTAAGGCAAGATAACCAATGGCTCAGTTTGACCAGGCAGGTAATAGAGAGTAAATATGGAAGAAAACGGATCGCCTCAATATACGGCCGATAACATTCAAATTCTGGATGAGATAGAAGCTGTCCGCCTGCGGCCGGGAATGTATATAGGGAGCACTGGCCGTGAAGGATTACACCACCTCCTATACGAGTTAGTATACAACAGCATAGATGAAGCAATGGCTGGCTTCTGCGACCAAATTGAGATAACAATCCACAATGATGAAAGCGTAACTGTAGTTGATAATGGCCGTGGCATCCCTACAGAGACTATGTCCACAGCAAATATCACCGCGCTGGAAGCAGTAATGACACGCCTGCATGCCGGAGCCAAATTTGGGGGCTCTGCATATACCACGTCCAGTGGTTTACACGGTGTTGGTGCTTCGGTAGTGAACGCTCTATCATCGTGGCTTCAAGTCGAGATTAGACGCCAGGGTAAAATATATCGACAGGGTTACCGGCGAGGGATTCCCACAGGTGAAATACAAGTCACCGAAGATTCTCCTGACACAGGCACTACAATTACCTTCCTTGCTGATGAAGAAATTTTTGAAGATCTTAACTATGATTTCAATACAACTTGCCAACGGCTAAGAGAGCTAGCTTTTCTGAATAAAGGGGCGCAAATTTCCCTTAAAGACGAAAGAACTTCCATGGAAAAGACTTTTTACTTCGAAGGAGGCATAGCTAGTTTTGTTAGCCGCTTGAATAGAAACAGAGAAGTTATCTACTCTTCCCCTATCTGTTTCTCAGCCATAGTCGATTCCACTATAATCGAAGCAGCTATACAGTATAATAGCAGCTTCA
Source organism: uncultured Dehalococcoidales bacterium (assembly GCA_964509565.1). Taxonomy (GTDB): domain Bacteria; phylum Chloroflexota; class Dehalococcoidia; order GIF9; family AB-539-J10; genus JAGMDB01. Next base: position 26,071 of record CAZDXE010000004.1, read on the forward strand.
CAGAATCCACTTCCGCCTTCGCTAATTGTGTCAACACCAGAGATGGCGGTAGCCATCTAACTGGCTTCCGCTCAGCTCTCACTCATGCTTTTAACGATTACGCCAGAAAAAATAAGCTCATCAAAGATACTGAACCTAACCTGACGGGTGACGATGTGCGCCAGGGATTAGTAGCTGTTATCAGCGTAAAGCTTCCCAAGCCACAATTTGAGGGGCAAACCAAAACAAAGCTCGGTAACCCTGAGGTGAGAAACCAAGTCGAATCTGTTGTAGTAGATAATTTGTCTCTTTATCTTGAACAGCACCCTAACGAGGCAAGAGCAATTATAAACAAATGCCTCCTCGCAGCTAAAGCTAGAGAAGCAGCACGCAGAGCCCGTGAACTAGTTTTCAAAAAAACTGGACTTGAGGCATCAACATTGCCAGGCAAACTAGCTGACTGCTCAGAGAAAAACCCAACATCATGTGAGCTCTATTTAGTTGAAGGTGACTCGGCCGGCGGCTCAGCTAAACAGGGGCGGGATCGCCGCTTCCAGGCTATCCTCCCTCTCAGGGGCAAGATACTCAACGTAGAAAAAGCTACCAAAGACAAGATCGTAACACACGAAGAATTACGAGCTATTGTTACAGCACTAAGGACAAACACAGATGAGCAATTTGACCTCTCCAAACTCAGATACCATCTCATCATCATCATGACTGATGCCGATGTTGACGGCTCTCACATTCGTACATTGCTTCTTACTTTCTTTTATCGCCACATGGTAGAGGTAATTAACCAAGGGCACCTTTTTATAGCCCAACCGCCCCTCTACCGCATTAGATACAGTAAGCAGCAATTCTGGATTTACTCTGAACAAGAAAAGATGGACAAAACCAAAGAACTGGAAGGACATAAATTAGAGGTTCAACGGTATAAAGGACTAGGGGAAATGAGCCCTGAACAGCTATGGAATACAACGATGAACCCCGCCACTAGAACTTTACTTCAGGTACAGGTAGAAGATGCTATAGCCGCCGATCAGACATTTCATATGTTAATGGGCAACGAGGTTTTACCCCGTAGAAATTTCATCCAAGCCCACGCCCAAAATGTGAGAAATCTGGACATCTAAGAGTATGCCACACCCCTTTACCTTACGTCTCGCAGTTAGCATACAGTTTTTGCTCCGCTATATATTTTTCAACTAAGCTGGGAACTAAGTAGCGAATAGGTAACCCTTGAGCTATACGTTGGCGGATTCTCGAAGAGCTAACTTCAATTGTAGGTGCAACGAGCTGTATAACGTTATGACTTAATCCTGGAACGAGAGGCTCTAAAGATTCTAAATCCGGCAAATTTAAACCCAATCTGGGAACAACTACTAACTGGCACATCTGCACTAGCTGATCCGGCTCTTTCCACAAGTGGAATCCTGCAAGGCTGTCACTACCAAGAATAAAGAAAAACGGCTGTTCGCCTAATTGGCTTCGAAGAGTAGTTACAGTATCTATGGAATAAGAGGGCCCACTGCGCTCCACTTCCAAAGTACAAAGCTTAAAGCAGGGGTTATCAGCAATAGCCAAACGTAACATCTCCAGGCGATGGGTCACTGGAGCAATCGTGTAGCCCTGGTCCACTTTGAACCATGGCTGCCCCGCAGGCACAAAGAGAATTTCGCCAAGGCCAAGTTTTTCTCTTGCCTCTTCAGCTATAATAAGATGCCCTATATGAACAGGATCAAAAGTACCTCCAAGAATGCCTATATTCATTGTTTCACTTCCTAGGTTTGGGATGGAATACTGTTAGCCCAGGCGGCGAAACCACTTTCCTTTCCTCACTCAGCCGCCCAACTATTTCAATTGTCTTAGTGATGAATTCCGTCATACCCTGTCCATTAAGTGCTGAAATGAACAAGAGAGATGCATCTAAGTAATCAAAACTTTGCCTCACATCATGCAATCGAGATTTAACCTGCGGTAGATCCACTTTGTTCACAGCTATAATCTTTGCCTTCTGACATAAATCGGTTTTATATGCAGCTAACTCCTCATGTAACCTGGTAAAATCATCGACCATAGTTGCTGACATGCCATCCAGCAAATAAACTAGGAGCTTAGTTCTCTCAATATGTCGTAGAAATTCATATCCCAATTCCTTACTGACATGTGCACCTGCGGTAAGTGCTGGCATCTCAGCCACCACAAAATCTCTTCTGCTACCTCGGATAACTCCTAAAACTGGCTGCCGTGTAGTAAAGGGGTAATCCGCTATTCTAGGTCTAGCCTCTGTTATAGCAGATAGCAAAGTGGATTTACCTGAATTCGAGTAACCAATAATACACATATCAGTGACAAGTTTTAGTTCAAGGCTAATTTGGTACTCCTCTCCCAATCCCCCTTTCCCAGCTACCCTAGGTTCCTGATTTGCCCCCGTAGCAAAGTGCACATTCCCTAACCCACCCCTACCCCCCCTCGCTACTAATACTTTTCCTTCAGAAACAACCATGTCAGCTAAAGGTTTTCTTTCCCCTAGTTCAGTTCTAATAGAAACCATAGTCCCGACAGGCACAGAAATGCTTAAGTCCATACCTTTTTTACCATGCTTACTTTCTTTGCCACCTCCGTGGCCAGATTCAGCTATGAATTTTCCTCTTTGTTTAAGCAAAGTTAAATCAAACAAAGAGGAATCAGCCACAATGAAAATATTCCCACCATCTCCACCATCACCTCCATCTGGACCTCCCAACGGGATATATTTCTCATGAAGAAAACTAGCCAATCCATTTCCTCCACTTCCACCCTTTACTATGATTTCTATTTTGTCTATCATAAGGAATTGTAGTTATTATAAACTAATAATAGTCTTAATAAGAAGAGTTGATTAAGAAGAGATAAGGAACAAAATATCAACTTTGTAATGTATAGATCTCAACAATTTAGTTTCATTGTGAGCAATATTCATCTACATATTTTTAACATTCCCTTACGGGATTTTAATGCGAGCTGATTTTCTCATTAATCTCTAATATTTGGCGGCGTAATTTGAGGTTAGTAGTTATTTGGGCAGCGATTTTTTTATAACCATAGATGATTGTAGCGTGGCTTCTATTACCTAGTACCTTGCCAATTTCAGTGAAAGAGCAGTTATCTTCCTCTTTCATAAGATACATTGCAATTTGCCGCGCCAGGGCAATTTTCCTGTCTCTCGCTTTACCGCTTAGTTCCTCGCCGGGGAGGTTAAAATAATCAGCCACTGCTTGTATTATTGAATTTTTCCCCTGCTTACCAGTAGCGCTTGTTAATAACATGTTAACTATTTGTGGCGTGAGTTCTGATCTGGTTAATTTGGCTCGAGCTGTTAAGTATATCAGAGCGCCCTCAAGATGGCGGATATTTCCCCACGTACGTTTCGCTAGAAGCTGCAGTACTTCGTCAGAGGCCGATAGCATCATTTCCTGAGCTTTAGTGCCCAGTATAGAGAGGCGTGTTTCAAAATCGGGTGGCTGAATGGAGACAATGAGGCCCCATTCAAGATGTGATTTGAACTTGTCGCTAAGCAGGGCCATGTCTTTAGGATGACGGTCGGCGGTCATGACGATCTGACGGCTATTGTTGTATAGTTCGTTAAAAATTTGAAAGAAGCATTGTAAGGTCTGTTTTTTATCAGTTATGAATTGTATATCATCGAATAGAAAAAGGTGAGTATCTTTAAATTTGTCACGGAAATCTTCAACCTGTTTTTGTTTGATAGCTCTTATAAATTCGTTGGTGAATTGCTCAGCGCTGGTATAAGTTACGCACAGTCCATTGTCTACTGCTCTGTGTCCGATAGCGTGTAGCAGATGTGTTTTGCCCTGCCCAGTGCTGCTGTAAATGAAAAGAGGGTTGTAAGTATGCCCCGGGTTTTCAACTGTTTCCACTGTAGCGGCGTAAGCTAAACGGTTGCAATCACCAACGATAAAATTACCAAAAGTGTATCTCGAGTTAAACCTATCTATCCTGACCTTGGTGCTTGTTCCACCATCAGTTTGGCTGGCGCTGGCTAAAGAGCTGCTTTGTAGTTGCTCTTTGTTGTGAACGATAAATTGGACGTCTATATCTCTTACCGTAATTTGGGTTAAGGTTTTTTTTACTAGAGAATGGAGACGTTTAATTAACCACTCTGCCACGAAGGCATTTGGAACTCCAACTACGAAAACGCCACTCTGGAAACTTATGCCATAGCTTTTCTCAAGCCATGTAGTATAATTTGCTCTGCTGACCTGGAGTTGAAGTTCTCCCAGCGCCCTCTCCCAGATTTCCTTTGCTGAATCCAACTTACCTCCTTGGTTAAATTGCCGTTAATTAGCTAGAAAGAGATTAGTAACAAGGTGGAAATACGTGAACCCGTAACAGCAGTTTACCAAAGGGCTTTGAGATTTTTCTAGGGGGTCTTTGACATAATAGAGAAAATTGTAGAAAATACTTCTGTTGTGGAAACACGTATCGTTTTTATGGGTACTCCACGAATTGCTGCGACCATATTGGAAGTTTTGATTCGCAGCCCATATCAGGTGATTGTTGTGTATACTCAGCCTGATAGGCCATCTGGCAGAAAGCGAGAGCTTACTTCATCTCCAGTAAAGGAACTGGCCATAAAACATCGGATTCCCGTTGTGCAACCAGAGACTCTTAAGTCAGCGGAAGTGGTAAGGGAATTGGCTAACTTCAAGTCGGAACTGATTATTGTCGCCGCTTTTGGGCAGATTCTTTCCAGGGAGGTGTTGTCTTTGCCTAAGTTGGGTTGTCTTAATGTGCATCCCTCGCTATTGCCTAGACACCGAGGCCCATCTCCAGTGGCTGATGCCCTGCTTTGCGGAGAGCTATTTACAGGGGTTACTATCATGGTGATGGATGAGGGTCTGGACAGCGGGCCAATTTTAACTCAGAGCAGGGTAGCTATCTCCTCCATAGATACCACTGGCTCTCTTACGGATAAATTAGCTCATGCGGGGGCTGAGCTTTTGATGGAAACTCTACCTAAATGGCTTGGTGGAGAGTTTGAAGCGGAACCTCAAGATGAGAGCCAGGTTACTTATAGCAGATTGATAAGCAACAAAGATGGTGAGATAGATTGGTATTTACCGGCAATAGAACTGCGGCGGCAAGTAAGGGCCTTTAATCCCTGGCCAAGCTGTTATTCTTGGTGGCGTGGCAAACGACTTAAAATACATGAAGCTGCTCTCCCGAGCGAACCAGCAAGGGGTAGAACAGGAGAAGTAGTTTCTTTGCGAGAGATGCCCAACGTTGGCGTGGTGACTGGAAATGGCATCCTGGGCCTTTGCCAGATTCAGATGGAAGGGAAACGTAAGATGCTGGTTGCTGATTTTGTACGGGGGCAAGGTAATTTTATTGGTTCTATTCTAGGCAAAAGTAGTGTATGAATTTTCCTTACATGGTTCATTCCAGCATTATGGTAAAAAATATCATGGGGGGGGGCTTAGCAGAAAACCTGGGTTGGGCTACTCTCTTTCAGTCTGGGTCCTCAGCGTTATGCCATTCCGTTACGATGCTTGACCAGACTTGGCCTATTGCTGCTTCCAGCACCACCTTACGAGGATTGGGTATGGTTAGCAGGGGTGGCAAAGTACGGTTGTCAAACTGGCGCAGGAATGAGCACTGTTTCCGAAGTGAAAGTATTGTTGTCCATGCGCCTCCATAGACGATGTAATCTATGGTATGGCTATGAGCTTCGAATTGTTCTCGCATATGGATACAAATGTGGGTTAAAAAAAGTTCTATTTGTTTTTCTCGGTGGCGACGGAAGCGTTGCTGTGAGGAGCCGCCTTTTTTGTGTCGTGCATGGACTAGTCCGGTTCCGACTTTACTGGTAATGAGACTTTCCCCTTGATAAAGGCTGATGGCATATGCCCCCAAACGTACTAGAACCAGTGCAATCCTCAAATTGTGTTTGAGCAGGCAACGTAATGGCTCGGCGTCATAGCCATAAGTGAAATATTTTTCCATGATAGGGAACGGGGGTGAAATTAGATATTTCCGTGACGAGCCTGAAAAGAAAACCGCTCCAGTTTTCGAGGAGGTAGTGCACTCAACCAGGCTGGAGGGGATGTGTTGAGAGGCGCACGCTTTTTCGAGGAGGTTTTTGACTTCGGGCAATGGTAGTTCAAACGGTATGTATAGCGACGAAGCCGTATCAATAGTTGCTTCTATTTCATCAAGAAATTTGAGCATCTTTATCCTGCTAAGCGAATACCTTTTTGATATTAGCATTGGAATATGTACTCCTGCTCAAGAATTTACAGCAATGAGCCACTTTATAATTATAGATTGATAATGGTTACCCCATCGCCGCCCTCATCCTGCTCCCCAGGATGGGAGGATTTGACTAGGGGGTGAGAAACGACAAGGTCCCTGACGATGTTGCGCACAGTACCAGTGCCAAACCCATGGATGACACGGACCTTTGTTAAATTAGCTAGGGAGGCGTTATTGAGGTAACTGTCAAGTACCCACTCTATCTCAGCAGCTCTTTTCCCCCGGAGGTCAAGTTCAACAGGAACTGTTCGTCTGCGCATCTCTTTGGTTACCGAGGTGATTTTTGAGTTTGCCTCACTGGGTAAGGATGTTACCTTTTCTACTCTATCGAAACCTAAACTAACTTTAGTCAGCCCTACTTGAATCTCGACCTGATGTGTCTTCTCAGATATTGATAGCACTGTTGCTTGAAGGTTCGTTTCTTTTAGCCGAACTGTATCTCCTGGAACAATTTTATTCTCGTTCATTATTGCCACGTTTGTTTTTTTGGCTGCCTTTGCCTGCCAATCCTCGTTCTTCAGCCGCTCCTCTGCAGCAGCCAGAGCTTTCGCGGCCTGGTCAATTCCCTCTCTTGATTTCCTCTTACGTAATTCTGCCTTAGCGTGGTGGATTTCTTTCTGTAGCTGTGCAGCTTCATGCATAATATTGTCGCGGGTTTCTTGGATAACCTTTTGTCCCTCCGTTCTTAATTGTTGAAGCTCGTTTTCTAGTTCTTTGTTTCGTTGTTCCGCTTCAGATAGTTCCTTTTCCAGATTATGGGTGAGTGTCGCAACTAGTTGTTTCTCTCTCGCCAAGTCAGCAAGCAAAGTCTCCATGTTTTGTGTTCCTTTTGAGAGCATCTCCTTGGCGCTAGTGATAATTTCGGGGGGTAGACCCAGGTGGGAAGCGGTAGCCAGGGCATTACTGCCGCCAGGTATACCTATCGTTAGGTGGTAGGTTGGTGTCAGTGTAGTCAAGTCGAAGTCAAGCGAAGCGTTTTGCATATTTGAAGTCACATGTGCAAAAGGTTTCAGGTCATTGTAATGTGTGGTAGCGATGGTCATCGTCCCCTTTGATAAGAAATGGAGCAGAATAGAACGAGCTAGAGCAGAGCCTTCCACTGGATCAGTGCTAGTGCCCAACTCGTCGAGGAGCACGAGAGTTCTTTCTGTGGCACTTTTGATGATACGTACAATATTACCTATGTGCCAGCCGAATGTGGAAAGTGAATGCTCAATGTTTTGCTCATCACCGGTATCGGCGAATACCCCATCAAAAATAGGAATGCAACTTTCTCCTGAAGCGGGAATTGGTATGCCTGCTTGCGTCATCAAGGTCAGCAAGCCAATTGTCTTAAGTGCTACTGTTTTACCACCTGTGTTAGGCCCTGTAATAACAAGAATAGAGAAATCCTTCCCTACATCCACTGAAAGTGGCACTGCCTTTTCTGCTAGTAATGGATGCCTGGCTTCGACAAGTTTAAGTACACCAATCCGCTTGCCCGTGGCGTCTTTGGCCTTCTCGTCGAAGGTGGTGATTGTAGCTTCCGTAGCCCGCGCGCTTCTTGCATATTTTGCCTTAGATAGCGCCAGATCTAGCTTAGCAACCAGAGCTATGTTGTGTGAGATTTCGATCTCGTGTGCTCCTATTTCGTTACTGAGATTCCGGAGAATTCTCTCTATCTCGCGTTGTTCTTTTATGGTAAGTTCTCGCAGTTCGTTCCCTAGCTCTACGGTGGTCCATGGTTCAACAAATACAGTGGCGCCAGTGTTGGATATATCATGAACGGTGCCCTTTATTCCCTTTCTACGTTCGACCTTGAGTGGAATAACGTATCTTCCCTCTCTCTGAGTAACAATAGACTCCTGGATTATTTTCTGTCCCTTAGGTGACCTGATTATGGCTTCCAAACGCTTTAGCAGTTGTTCACGAGCTCTTCTGAATCCTTGTCTCATCATGGTCAGTTCAGGCGAAGCCGAATCCAGTAGTTCACCGTTTGGTGTGATGCATTTGCCAATATCTTTCTCGGTCTGGTGCAATTCAACAATATCAGCGGCGATGGCCCAAAGCAGGGGGAGTTCATCGGACAGCTTTCTGAGACTGTTGCGTAGTTGGCAGATAGCAGCCAGGCTTTGTTGAATTTCTATGAGGGTTCGTGGTTCTAGGATTTTACCTCGCGCTGCCATCTTTACTGGCCCTCTAATATCACGAATTCCCCCAATAGAAAACTCTGGCCTCAGTGAGAGGAGATGACGCGCCTCAGCCGACTGTTTTAATAGCAGAGATATCTGGTCGTAATCCAGAAGAGGTTGAAGATTGATGGCTAGTTCATGGCTGGCTGAAAACGAGGTAAATCTGGCAAGTATCTCCCTGACGCGGGGAAATTCGACCATTTCCAGGCTTTTATCATCCATTGTAAATGTGTTCTGCTTAACGTTGTAATTTATATTGTATCATTGTATCACCTTGAGTTATCTACGCTGAGCCCACTCTTTGCCCTGAATGTACTGGAATAGTTTTCGTTTGTTAGGCTGCTATGTAATAGATGAGTATCACGATAATTCCTACGGTGAGGAGTGGGGGCATATTATTTCCAGTAATATAAAATGTCTGTTGCGGGGTTTGCAATGTTAATTAAAATTCCCTAAGCTAGGTAGCATGACGTATTTTAATCCTTTGGGTATTATGCCTGGAGGATTTTGTAGAGGAGGCAATAGTGAAAGCAAGCACAGTAGCTCAGATGAGGGATTTAGACAGGTCTGCCATGGAGAAATTTGGCATCACGGACGATCTTTTGATGGAGAATGCTGGACAGGCAGTGTATTTCGTTATATTAAAAGAATTTGGGGTGAAGAATAAGAAGTTTGTAGTTTTCTGTGGTGGTGGTAATAATGGTGGGGATGGGCTTGTTATTGCCAGGAAGATTCACTCCAGCGGCGGAGAGGTGAAGGTCTTCCTCTTAGGTGACGAAACTAAATTCAAAGGGGCAACAGGAAGGAACTTCGAAATAGTATCGAAGATGCCCATAGAAATATCTAAAATTGGCTCAATTGACGCTATAAAATCTGTTGTTCTTCATTCTGATGCTGTCGTGGATGCTATATTTGGCACAGGCCTCGCCAGGGAAGTTGCTGGTATATATAGGGATGTAATTCAATTGATAAATGAGAGCAAAAAAATAGTATTCAGCGTTGATATACCTTCAGGCATAAATGGCGATACCGGGGAAGTGATGGGTGCAGGGGTGAAGGCGGCTTACACTATAACCTTCGGGCTTCCCAAAATAGGAAATATGCTTTACCCGGGATGTGAGTACTGCGGGAAGTTGTATGTCTCGCATATATCCTTCCCACCTTCGCTCTACAATGCGGGTTCTGTAAAAGTGGAAATCAACGTTCCAATAGAACTTCCCGCAAGAAATCGAGATTCCCATAAAGGAGATTTTGGGGAGGCTCTCTTTATTGCTGGCGCCTCAAGCTATCTGGGGGCACCATATTTCTCTGCTTTATCTTTCCTTAAAACTGGGGGAGGCTATTCTCGTTTAGCTGCACCGCTGTCCATTTCAGCATTTCTGGCAAATAAAGGAAGTGAAATTGTTCTTGCTCCTCAGAAAGAGATAGGCTCAGGTAGCATAGCGTTGGAAAATGAGGATGAATTGCTTAAACTCTCAGAGAGGGTGGATATGGTGGTTATAGGGCCGGGTGTTTCCCTGGATGAGGAGACGCAAGAATTGGTAAGGCGGCTGGCACAGGAGATAGCGAAACCTCTGCTTATAGACGGCGATGGAATTACCGCTGTCGCCCAGGATACAGGGGTAATCAAGAAGAGAAAGGCGGAAACAATTCTTACACCTCATCTGGGCGAGATGTCGAAAATCGCAGGTATGGGGATAGGCGAGATAAACAAAAACAAAATAGAGGTTCTGCAGCGCACAGCAAAGGAACTCGATGCTATTATTGTCTTGAAAGGTGCTCACTCTCTCATAGGCTACCCCGATGGGACTGTTTACATTAATCTGAGTGGAAACCCAGGTATGGCAACGGCTGGGAGTGGTGACGTTTTGACAGGAACAATCGCCGCTATGTTCGGTTTGGGGCTATCGCTCAGAGATGCCGTAAGGATGGGCGTCTTTATTCATGGATTCTCAGGGGACTTAGCGGCAAAGGGCAAGGGCGAGGATGGCATAACTGCCCAGGACATACTGGATTATCTCCCTATGGCGATGAAGAAGTACAGGGAGGACTTCGAAAGAATTTCCGAGAATCTTTATGAAAGTGTTTTTATTGTCTAAGAGGAGCAAATAACGTGTGGGCATATATAGTATACGCCGTTGTTCGGGTGTGACTATAGTTGCTGGATGGTATCTAAAAGAGAAGACGAATTCAATACCAAGAAATTTGTGGAGGAATATTGCTAGAATGTGAAGAAGGTCCTGTCCGGGGATCTTTCTAAAAAATTAAAGCGTGCTGCTGGTCAAAATGGAAAAGGTTAACGCCTCAATGAGGGGAAGGGATGAACAATGAAAGCCATGGTGCTTAAGAAGGTTTCTTCGGTTGAAGAAAAACCCTTAGAGTTGGTAGATTTGCCTGAGCCTGTTCCCAAGTTTAAGCAAATTTTAGTTAAGGTTTCTGCCTGCGGAGTCTGCCACACTGAGCTGGATGAAATTGAAGGCAGACTTCCCCCCTCGAAGTTTCCCATGATTTTGGGGCATGAAATCGTTGGTAAGGTGCGAAGCTTGGGCCCAGGGGCAACTAAATTTAAACAGGGAGATAGAGTAGGGATCGATTGGATTAACTGGGCTTGTGGCGAGTGCTCCTTTTGTCTTAGATGCGAGGAAAACTTATGTGATAAAGCGAAATGGACGGGGAAGGATGTAGAGGGCGGCTACGCGCAATATACTGTGGTTTCGGAGGACTTTGCTTACCCCATCTTGGGAAGATTTACTGATTTACAAGCAGCTCCACTTTTATGTGCTGGGGTAATTGGCTATAGGGCTTTAAGACTATCAGGCATGCAAGATGGCAAGGTTTTCGTCTTTACCCGACCTAATCAGGTGGAGCATCAGAATCTAGCCTGGGAATTGGGGGCTAGTTGGGTTGGGGCAACGGAAGATACTCCTCCAGAAAAACTTAACTGCGCCATTGATTTTACTCCAGTGGGGGCGCCGGTGCGTGAAGCTTTAAGAAATATGGGGAAAGGGGGTAGAGTGGTTATAAACGCAATTCGTAAGATAACACCTATCCCAGAATTAGATTATGCTGAGCATCTCTGGCATGAAAAGGAAGTGAAGAGTGCGGCCAATGTAACTAGAAGAGATGCCCAGGAATTTCTACCCCTGGCTGCTGAGATTCCCATAGTGCCTGAAGTTCGAGAGTTTAAGTTGGAAGAGGCAAACGAGGCTTTAATTTTGCTCAAGGAAGGGAAAATTCGCGGTGCCGGGGTTTTAAAAATTCCTGGGTAGAAAGGAGGTTAAGTTGAAGCTTGGTATTCTAGCTGACAGCCATGAGAATATGCTTTTGATTGCCAAAGCTGTAGAACTATTCAACAATGAAAAGGTGGGATTGGTTCTCCACGCCGGCGATTTTACTTCTGCCATCACAGTCAAAGAATTCAAGAAACTTAAGGTGGAACTTATCGGGGTATTTGGCAATAACGATGGAGATAAACTTCTTCTGCAAAGTAGATTTCGAGATATAGGCAAACTCTACGAAGATTACCACGAGTTTGAGATAGAGGGCAAAAAAATCGTATTGATGCATCAGCCGAAGTTCCTGAAAATACTCATCGCGAGTGGTAAATACGATTTGATTATCTATGGTCATACTCACAAAATCGATATCCGTGAAGGATGTCCTCTTGTGATTAATCCTGGTGAATGCGGCGGTTGGGTCACTGGAAGAAGCACAGTGGTTATAGTCGACCTGGGAGCCATGGGAGTCAAAATTTACGATCTTTAACGACTTCCTACTGTAGAGCTAATCTTGCATAGATCCCACAATTCCTCCAACGCAGCATCAATCTGTGTCCTTAGCTGCACTGAGTTAATGCTCCTGTATTTTGCCTCACGTCACATTGACCCTCGTTTTTTGGTAACACTTTTTTTGAGGCAACGTTACCACTTTCGGTAACAATACTTATGACGCAATTCGCGCCCTTGACTATAGCTTACAAATGGGATAGGCTGTTAGCTTAAATTTGGAGGGTATTTAGAGTTGCGCTGCCGCGGTATCAGAGGTGCTATAACAGTTCCAGCAAACAGTAGAGAAAGTATCATAGCCGCAGCTAAAAAGCTGCTTGGGGAAATGGTGCAAGCTAACGAAGTTAGAATTGAGGAGATAGCGGCTATATTTTTTACTACTACGGTGGACTTAAATGCTGAGTTTCCCGCAGCAGCAACGCGAGAATTGGGATGGCCAAGACACCTTGCCCTGCTTTGTGGACATGAGATGGATGTTCCTGATAGCTTACCTCGCTGTTTGAGGATTTTAATACTGGCAAATACGGAAAGAACAGCCGAGGAGATTGAGCATATCTACTTAGGGGAAGCCAAAAAATTAAAAGAGAACAAACTGATGGCATCAGGAGGCAAGACATGATTCTAGTTATGAAATCTGGCTGTAGCCAAAACGAAATTGATGCAGCCGTTAAGCGAATCAAAGAATTGGGTCTGGAGGAGCATGTATCACAGGGGCTTGAGCGTACAATTATAGGTATACTGGGCCAAAACCTTCGCGATCTCCAGGATGTACTACAGTTATTACCTGGGGTAGAAGAGGTTATTCCTGTTGGCAAACCCTATAAACTTGCGAGTCGTGAATTTCACCCTGGAAATAGCGTAGTCAAAGTAAATGATATCGCTATTGGCGGTGACGAAATAGTTGTTATAGCTGGGCCATGTGCTGTAGAAAGCGAGGAGCAACTTTTGTCTACAGCTCGTCAAGTTAAAGCGGCTGGCGCTAGTATATTACGTGGTGGTGCTTTTAAACCGAGCACCTCGCCATATAACTTTCGTGGCTTGGGCGAAAAAGGGCTTAAAATGTTAGCGAAGGCTCGGGAAGAAACAGGGATGCCTGTCATCACGGAAGTGATGACGCCGGGTGATGTTGAGTTAGTAGCTAGCTATGTTGACATTCTGCAAATTGGGGCGCGGAACATGCAAAATTTTATCTTGCTGGATGAAGCGGGGAAAACGAGGAAGCCAGTTATGCTTAAGAGAGGTTTATCATCCACGATTCAAGAATGGCTATTGGCTGCTGAGTACATTCTGGCTCAAGGCAATGAACAGCTTATCCTTTGTGAACGCGGCATCAGAACTTTCGAAACTTCTACTCGCAATACTATGGATATTAGCGCCATTCCCATCATTAAGAAAGTTAGTCATTTGCCTATAATTGCTGACCCCAGCCATGCCACAGGCAAGTGGTATTTGGTAGCTCCGATGGCACTGGCAGCAATAGCTGCTGGGGCAGATGGGTTGATGATAGAGGTCCATCCCAATCCTGATATAGCGCTTAAAGATGGTGCTCAATCGCTTACCTTTGAAAATTTCAGGCGATTGATGTCTCAAGTAGCGCCTATAGCGCGAGTTACAGGTAGAGAACTAACTGTTTCTAACATGAAGGTTGAACCTTAGACTCTAATGGGGATTGAACAAGAACTGATTCACGTAGCTTCTCAAAGGGAAACATTTCTTACTGTTGGTATCTTTGATGGTGTTCATGCAGGACATCGCCACTTGATTAAAAGATTGAACCAGCGGGCACAGGAAAAGGGATTACTCAGTGGCGTAGTTACATTTAACCCCCACCCACAATTAGTACTACAGCCACACAGCCGATTGCCTTGGCTGAGTAGTCTGGAAGACCGAATCAAATATCTACGGGAACTGGGTGTCTGTTTAGTTGTTGTATTATCTTTTACTCCTGAGGTAGCTCAGCTTAATGCCCGAGAGTTTGTTGTCTTGCTTAAGAAATATCTCAAGATGAGCGGACTTATAATTGGTCCTGACTTCGCTTTGGGTAAGGGACGTGGGGGTGGCGCTAACTTGCTTGCCGCACTGGGACAAGAAATGGAATTCAGTACAGAAATTGCCCCCCCTTTTAGGGTTGGAGGTGAAGTAGTAAGCAGTTCTCTCATTCGCCAAGCATTAACTCAAGGGGACATGATAAAAGTAGAAAAATTGATGGGGCGCTACTTTACTCTTCGGGCCAGAGTTATATCCGCAGACAAACGTGGGCAAACTTTAGGATTTCCTACTGCCAACTTGAACATAAGATCAGGGCAGGCATTGCCTAATAGAGGTGTTTATGGCACTATTACTTGCGTAAATAATAATCGATTTGCTTCGGCCACCAATATTGGTGCCCGCCCCACCTTTGGAGGGGGTGGAGAAACTGTGGAAACGCATCTCCTTGATTACCAGGGTGACTTATATGGTAAAGAACTCAAGGTTAAGTTTGTTCGTAAATTGAGAGATGAGAAGCGCTTCGCTTCACCTGAAGAATTAAAGCTTCAGATTAAAAAGGATGTTGAAAAGGTGAGGATACTAATAGCCAGAGAGTTAAAATGACTAATCTTAAATTTGACACCCTGCTAAAACGAGGCGTGAAAGAAATCATTGTCGAGCAGGAACTAATAAAGCTATTGGAGTCAGGGAAATGTCTCAGATTGAAACAGGGGTTTGACCCCAGTAGCCCGGATATCCACTTAGGGCATGTAGTCGGGTTGAGGAAATTGCGTCAATTTCAAGACATGGGGCATAAAGTTACCCTTATAGTCGGCGATTGGACAGCACGAATTGGAGACCCAAGCGGGCAGTCGGTTACTCGTCCAATGCTTTCTCCTCAAGAAGTGGAGGATAATGCTCAAACTTACATGGAGCAATTCTTTAAGGTGGTAGATAAAAGTAGGACAGATATAAGATGGCAGAGTGAATGGTATGGTAAATTCACTCTGGACGAAGTCATCAAACTTACCAGCAAATTTACTGTAGCGCAGCTTCTGGCTAGAGAAGATTTCAGTAAGAGATATAGCTCAGGCAATCCCATTTCCCTGACTGAATTGCTCTACCCCCTGCTTCAGGGCTATGATTCAGTAGTTGTCGAAGCCGACGTTGAGTTTGGCGGCATTGATCAGAAATTTAATTGCCTTCTAGGGAGGGAATTACAGCAATTCATGGGGCAGCCTTCCCAGCAAGTTTTTCTTGTCCCTCTTCTCATTGGCACTGATGGTAGCCAAAAGATGAGTAAGAGCTTAAATAATCATATAGGTATCTACGAGGTTCCTCAAGAGATGTACGGCAAAGTGATGTCTATTCCTGATTATCTTATCATTGATTATTTCGAGTTAGTAACTGATGTTCAGGATGAGGAAATTGCTGCATTTAAGGAACAGATGAATACTCTCTCAGTTAACCCTATGAGCCTCAAAAAGAGGTTGGCTTATGAGATTACCTCTCAATTTCATGATAAGCAGGCAGCGATTGAAACAGAAGAGCGGTTTACTAAAGTTTTTCAGAAAAAAAAGATGCCGAATGATATTCCTGAATATACTTTCATAGCCAAACATGCCCAGGGTGAATTGTACGAGGTTGATATTGCTCCGACTTTGCTTCAGAAGAAGCTGGTTAAAAGTAATAGTGAATTGAAGCGCTTACTGGCCCAAGGGGCAATTGAGCTAAATGGCAAGAAAGTGAGCAGGAATATAATGAACGCTCCGAGTAATAGTATTCTCAGGATAGGGAAGCGTTGTTTTATCAGGATGGCCATTAATCGAACTTTTGCAGGGGGGTAAAAATGCAATTACGAGTACCAGGACCAACACCTTGTCCACCACAGGCTCTTCAGGCTATGGGAAAACAGATGGTGAACCATCGAGGCAGGGAATTTGCCGAGATTCTTAACTCGGTAACAACGAACTTGAAACAGGTATTTCAAACCAGAGGAGACGTTTTTATTCTTACGTCTTCGGGTACCGGTGGTTTGGAAGCGGCTGTTGTCAATACTCTATCGCCAAATGACAAGGTTTTAGCAGTATCTTGTGGCGCTTTCGGCGAGCGCTTTGGCGATATCGCTGAACAATATGGTGCTAAAGTGAAGCACCTTAACTTTGAGTGGGGAAAAGCAGTTGACCCTGAAGCAGTGAATAAGGCATTAAGGGCAAATAGTGATATTAAGGCAGTGCTGGTAACCCATAATGAGACATCTACAGGAATAACTAACAGCCTCAGCGGAATAAGTTCTGTAGTTAAGGGGTTTGGCAAGCTTCTTATAGTAGATGCTATAAGCAGCCTTGGTTGCATTGACCTGCCCATAGATAAGTGGCATTGCGATGTAGTTGTTACTGGTTCCCAAAAAGGATGGATGGTTCCTCCAGGGGTAGCGATGATTAGCATGAGTGAAGAAGCCTGGCAAGCTCATGCCCAGGCGAAGATGCCACGATATTACTGGGATTTCACTAAAGCCAGGGAATATCTACTAAAAGGGCAAACCCCTTGGACGCCAGCCATCTCTATCTGCTATGCTCTAAATTCTACTTTAGATCTCATACTAAGCGAGGGGCTGGCTAATGTGTTTGCCAGGCATGCTAGAGTAGCTCAGATGACCAGAGAAGGAATAAAATCACTGGGGCTAGCTCTCTTTTCTGAAGCTAGCCATGCTTCCAATACTGTGACAGCAGTCTCCGCCCTTGGTAGAAAGGGAGAAGGGGGTTCTCCCAAAGGTTATTTTGCAGCAGAGCCGCAAATCGATGTGGCCAAACTAATCCAAGTTCTTAGAGATGAATATGATGTGGTTATTGCCCCAGGGCAAAGAAAGTTATCGGGTAAAATCTTTCGCATTGGCCACCTTGGGTTAGTTAAAGAGAGCGATATTAAAATATTGTTAGAGGCTTTAGCCGGAGCTTTGCCAAAAGCAAGATTATGATTAAGAAGCACGAGATGCGTATTTTAGTTGCCGACCCAATTGCTGAGGAAGGGCTAGAAGTCCTTCGTAAGTATGCACAAGTGGATGTCAAACTCAAGTTGGCTGCTGAAGAGTTTCAAGCCATAATTGGCAAGTATGATGCACTGGTTGTGCGCAGCGGGACTCAAGTGTCTGCTAAGGCCATTGAATCTGCAAAGAGGCTCAAGGTGATTGGTAGGGCAGGGGTCGGCATAGATAATATTGATGTTGATGCTGCTACTAAAAGAGGCATAATAGTAGTTAACACTCCTACAAGTAACACTATTTCTACTGCTGAACATACCATTGCGTTGATGCTTGCCTTAGCTCGTAGTATACCTAAAGCAAATAGCTTGCTTAAATCAGGTGTCTGGCAAAGGGGAAAATTAATAGGGACGGAACTTAGGGACAAAACATTGGGCATTATCGGATTGGGTAACGTAGGCTCAGAAGTGGCCAAGCGCGCTCAAGCATTTGAAATGAATGTTATTGCTTATGATCCATTTGTGTCCGTAAGTTATGCTAATGCTCTCAAAGTGAATCTTGTTCCCTTGGAACATCTGTTTGAAAAAGCCGATTTTATTAGCCTTCATGTGCCATTGACAGAGCAGACCGAGGGCTTAATTGGTGCTAAGGAATTAGCGAAAATGAAACCAACAGCTCGAATTATCAACGCAGCTCGAGGTGGATTAGTCGATGAAGAAGCGCTTGTCAAAGCAATTGAATGTGGAGAAATAGCCGGTGCGGCTTTCGATGTCTTTAGTGCTGAACCGCTAACTGCCAGCCCCTTATTTGAGGATGACAGGATAATTGTTACCCCTCACCTTGGTGCTTCTACTTTCGAAGCTCAGACTAACATTGCCAAAGATATCGCTGAGCAAGTTGTAGCAGTACTTCAAGGACAATTCTGTAAGTATGCTATTAATACTCCGTATGTTCCTCCCGAACTGGTGCCATTCATAAAGCTGGCTTCGGCTGTTGGCAACCTTGCCAGCCAACTAATGGATGGCCAAATAAGCAAGATATATATTAAGTATTGTGGTGAAGTCGCTAATCATGATTGTAACTCAGTAAAGTCAGCGATTTTTAGTGGCTTGTTACAACAAGCGCGTAATGAGAGTATTAACCTGGTCAATGCCAGTTTTATTGCTGCTCAGCATGGCCTAAAAATCAGCGAGGAAAAAGAGCCAAGTTGCCAAGATTACTCTAACTTGCTTACTCTAAAAGTTGACACTGAAGCAGGAGCTACTATTATATCAGGTACAGTTAGAGATAATGAGATTCATATTGTTCAGGTTAACGACTTTTGGATGGATATTGTACCCAGTGGTGGCTATTGCCTTTTATGTGATCATCTGGATCGGCCTGGGGTGGTGGGTGTCATAGGTACCATAACTGGTAGGTCCAATATTAACATCAGTTCTATGTACATGAGCCGGCTCCAGCCTCGGGGGCGTGCGCTCATGATTTTAACTTTGGATGAACAATTAAGTGAGCAACAAAGACAGGAAATATTAGCCATTCCTGGTATTCATACAGCCAGGGCAGTAAGATTTTAATCAATTGAGAGAGAATTCATAATCAAGCCGGTTGGGAGCTTAGGGTGAAAATAAGTCGATTTGCGGGGCATTCTATCGTTGGCATCAGTAATAGTTTTGATTATTTCTGGTGATGGTGAATTTGATAGGAAAGCTAGTTGATATTTTCCCTCTTTTATCTGCTGACAAATCTGTTCTATATCAACGGTGTAAGTAACGTTTTCACTGTCTTGTGTGATGCCTAACATTCTATCCAGAATAAGGTGATTGAGAAGGCTGATGCTAAGATTTTTGTAAGGCAGAGAGTGATTCCTCGGCATTATATCCTCAAAAGAAATGTCAGGACGTTGCTTTAGCAGTACCAGAGATTGTGGTACCAGCCCTAAGATTTCTAAAAGCGCTCCGCCGTCCATTTTGTATTCCAAACTTCTAATCAAATTCTCAGTTAAGGGGACATATTTTAGAGCAAAAATTCGTTTAAGCTGACTTTCAAATTGAGCTAAAGCGGAGGGCGCTATGCCTCTAACTAGTCTGTGAACAGGCAAGATAACCAAGCCTGGGTCAGAGAAATCAACTAGGGTCATCATTACATAATTGAAGGCTTCCTTGCCTGTTATAGGCCAGGGTGTCTTGCTTGTACTAATATGTGTTCTTTCTTGTTGGTAGGCTAGTGCTGTTTCATATCTATGATGTCCATCAGCCATATAAAGAGGTTGGTTGGCTAGAAGCTCACTGAGACGACGTATGAATGCAGGGTCAGTTATTGCCCAAACAACGTGCTTCTCTTCGGGATAGGCGAATTCTATTACAGGTTCAGCCCGTGAGGCTTCAGTCAATATTTGAGCAACCTTATCTCCCGAGTCCTGGTATAGAGCAAAAAGTGGGCTGAAATTAGCTTGGCAAGCGCGCATTAGCTGTAAGCGGTCGTCCTTGGCTTTGGGGAATGTCTCCTCGTGGGGGTATATTTTATTGCCCCACGGCTCTAATTTAATATGAACTATCAATCCACGTCTTCTTCTCCTTTTCCCCAAATAGGTAAAATATTGGTCATGGAGGTAAAAAGCCGGGTAATCTTCAAATTGAAGGACTTTCTCTTTAAGCCATCGCTGTAATGTGATAGCTGCTCTGTTGTATTTGTTATGAGCAGACTGCTTCGTTGTCACAACAGGCAGGGGGTATTCCAGGCGGATGGCATTGTAACTACTCCTTTCGTAGTAATACTTTTGTTGTCCAGGAGTAATGACATCATACGGGGGGCAGATAGATTGAGCCAAGTCCTTGACTATTTCTTGGTTATAACGTATCCCTCTGAATGGGCAAATTTCAGCCATTTACTTGAAATCGCTTTATATCTTTAACAAACGATCTGCCTTTTTTGCGCTAAAAAACAAAATAATAGCGGCAAAGTGGTACCGCTATTATCAAATAATTCCAACTCTCCCGCAACTTAGACAGTAGCTAGCAACTCCGAAACTATCTCGCTAACTTCCCTCCCATCAGCTTTTCCCTTTAACTGAGGCATGAGTTGAGCCATAACACTCCCTTTACCCTTCATTCCTTCAACTTCTGCTGTCTCTATTACTCGTTGTGCTGCAGTCTTAATTTCCTCACGGCTCATTTGCTCGGGAAGGTATTTCATCAGAGTGGATAACTCTGCCTTCTCCTGGGCTACAAGGTCATCGCGATTTCCCTGCTTGAACGCTTCAATGCTTTCCCGATGTTGCTTTACTTCCTTGCTAATAACATCAAGAATTTTGTCGTCATCAAGGGGTTCCCGCTGGGCGATTTCGGCGTTTTTTATTTCAGATAAGAGCATGCGTAATATAGAGGCTTTTCCTTTATCCCGCAGCTTGAGTGCTTCTTTGAGGTCTTCTCTTATCTTGCCCTCGCAAGTCACTTTAACCCCCTGGAGCTTTTTCGTTTCTTCGCTGCCTCTTTTTTCTTGCGTTGCTCACTGGGTTTCACATAGAACCTGCGTTGGCGGATTTCAGCTAAAATACGAGCTTCCTGAACACGCCTATTGAATCTGCGCAGCAAGCTCTCAAAACTCTCACT
The DNA here is from genome assembly GCA_964509565.1 of uncultured Dehalococcoidales bacterium. Lineage (GTDB taxonomy): Bacteria > Chloroflexota > Dehalococcoidia > GIF9 > AB-539-J10 > JAGMDB01. The sequence continues at coordinate 46,880 of CAZDXE010000004.1, forward strand.
CGGACCAAGTTTTACATTAGCCATTAATATATTATCTTTATGCCTTTATACAAGGCACTATATTCTATCTATCGTATTCCCCTTATGTCAAATCGGCGGCGTAATCAATTTGATAAAGAGTCGTGCACTAGTTCAGACAGATTAGTGATACTGGTACAGAGAATAGATTACTAATACTCCCTGTGATTGCTGATAAAACAATAACTTTTCTCTTTTATCTCTCATCCTCAGTATTTATTTGATATCTTCCATACGCAAAATTTGTATCGTCATTCCTTATCAAAATATAATCGCTTCAATCTTTGTAGGAGTTGCTTATCTCTCTGTTTAATCATAGCCTCAATTTTTTCCTTAGGCCATTTATAAAAACCCTCGCCTGTTTTGACGCCTAATTTACCTCCTGCAACCAACTTTTTACAAAACTGAGGAACTTCTGTTGAGCTTTCAATCTGCGGAAATAGTTCCTGTGCACAGGTTAAATCTATATCTAGGCCAGTCAAATCCGAGGTTTCGAAAATACCTATCGTGGGCAAGCGGAAGCCAAAACTAGACTTTGCCACAGTGTCGATATCTTCAATACTGGCCATGCCCTTTTCAAAGATAGAAAGTGCCTCACGCAGCAAAGCTATCTGCATCCGGTTGGACACAAAGCCGGCCATCTCTTTCATAATCCTCACTGGTTTCTTCCCCACCTTGTCAAGAAGAGCGTAGGTCCGTTCCATAGTTTCAGGAGAGGTTTTTGGGCCTTTTACCACTTCTACCAATGGCACAATATATGGGGGGTTAAACCAATGAGCAATTATTTGGTTGCTCTGTCGTTTACATAACACACCAATATCACTTATCAGAAATGTAGAAGTATTGCTCGCTAATATGGTATCTTGGCGACAAATTTCTTCTACATCATAAAAAATCTTTTGCTTTACCTTGAGTATTTCTGGTCCAGCTTCCAGAATAAAGTTAGCATCTTTGATTGCGCTAGCCAAATCTGTAGTAACCTTAATCCGTGATAATGCTTGCCGCTTTGTTTCTTTTGTGGCCAAGCCGTTTTCTATAAAGCTGTCGAGGTGAGAATCAATAAGGGTCACAGCTTTTTCCAAGAGAGCACGATCTATATCATATAGCTTGACATTGTATTCACCAAGAGCGAATGCCAGGGCAATGCCATGCCCCATAGTTCCTGAACCAAGCACTGCTATATTTTGAACCTCTCCCAACCAGCTTTCAGCACTTTCAATCATTTACACTACCTCCTTTTTTATATACTTTTTGTCAATCTTTCCACATGCAGAAAGCATTTCTGGACTCATCCCTTCCACATATTGCTCCTGGAGCACTGCCTTTCACGGGCATATAACCAGGCAAGAGTCAAGGTGACTGAGGCGGAAGAATTTGAACTTCTGGCCGTGCTCTTTTATGAGATGCACTTATTCTGGATAAGGAGTTCAGCTACAAGAACTGCGCCCTTGGCGGCTCCCATCTTGGTATTATGGGATACCAGGAGGTACTTGATGCCGTTTTCCAGGACGGTATCTTTTCTGATTCTTCCTACCACGGTGGCCATGCCATCATCGGCGTCGCGGTCAAGTCGTGGCTGGGGCCTGAAGGGGTCATCGAGCACAATTATTGGGTGTTCTGGGGCTGAGGGCAGACTAGTCTCGCCTGTGTATTCTCTCATGACTTGTGCAATATCTTCTGCCTCACAAGCTTTTTGCGTGGAGACGAAAACTGATTCTGTATGTCCCTCTCGTACGTTGATGCGAGTGCAGGTACTGCTTACATTGAATCGTGCTGGCTTAACTGAAGTGCCGTCGAAATCCCCCAGGATTTTCTGTGTTTCGCGCTGTGTCTTTTCCTCCTCTCCCGGAATAAAAGGGATGACATTATCCAGAATGTCGATACCCAGCACTCCGGGGCTTCGGCCTGCGCCTGACATAGCTTGCATCGAAGTCATTATGACAGCGTTTATGCCAAATGTTTTATAGATTGGTTTTAGTGTTATTGCCAGGCCACATGTGGTGCAGTTAGGAATGGGTGTAATAAATCCTTTCCATCCCCGTGATTTTCTTTGAATAGCAATCAATTTGGCATGCTCGGAATTAATGCCTGGAATTAGAATGGGGACATCGTCATCATAACGGAAGGCTGATGCAGTGCTTATAACGGGCTTGGTAATGGCAAACTTCGGTTCGAGTATCTTTGCCTGGTCGGATTCTATGGCGGAAAAAACGATGTCTATGTTGGAGGTGTTCATCTTGATAGCGTTCTGGACTTCCATTCCCATGACTTCCTCCACAGGGGGCTCCTCGCAGAACCAGCGTAAAGCTCCTGATTGAGCTGAGGTTATCGCCTCTTTGTAACTGCGGCCTGCCGACCTCTCAGAGGCAGCAAGCGCTGCGATTTTAATCCAGGGATGCTTTTCCAGGGCAACGATAAATTGCTGGCCTACAATGCCTGTGGCTCCCACAATAGCAGCTTTTAGCATGGTTATCTCTCCTTTCTGACCTTTGATGACATCTGTTTCTGCTTAACTCATGTGCAGCAATGCCAGTGACCAAGCAGCTCTATAATATTACCATATTATTTCTATGTATTATCTCGTCCCCATATCCATGACCCAGGAGGCTTAAGATTCTATCAGAATGTGCCCCTTTGATAACAGCCATATCGGCAGAGCTGTAGTTGGAAATGCCACAAGCAATATGTGCGCCTTCTTCATTTATGATGTCCACAATATCGCCTCGCTGGAAGTTGCCATCTATCTTTGCAATGCCAGCAGAGAGCAAGCTTTTACTTTGCTCCTTAAGCGCTAGAACAGCGCCTCTATCCACTACTATTTTACCTTTAGAAGCTAATCCGCTGAGCATCCATCTCTTTCTGCTTTCCATCTTATTTACTTGGGCTGGGAAAAACGTACCTATGTTCTCGCCGTGGCTAATTTTCACCAAAGCACCACTTTCACGACCATCGGCAATGATTACATTCACTCCTGAAGAAGTAGCTAGTTTAGCTGCTTCAATCTTGGTTGCCATGCCTCCAGTCCCTTGACGGGTAACAGCGTTGCTGGCTAAGCGCTTAATTTTAGTGTCAATCTTGTCCACTCGACGGATAAGCTGAGCCTCAGGATTATGATGTGGGTCAGCAGTATATAAACCTCTTGTATCTGTGAGCAATATCAGGAGGTCAGCATCAATTAGATTGGCTACCATGGCTGAAAGATTATCATTATCTCCAAATTTAAGCTCTTTAATCTCATCAAGGGCAACGATGTCGTTTTCGTTAATGATGCAGATTATATTAAGGTCGATGAGAGTTAGTAATGTATTGCGAGCGTTAAGATAGCCAGCTCGGTCGCGAAGGTCTCTCTTGGTAAGCAATGCCTGAGCTATAGTTATGTCATACTGAGTGAAAAGTTCTCCATAGGTGTGCATAAGGTGGTTTTGTCCCACTGAAGCCAGGACTTGTTTGAAAGATGTGCTCTTATGTTCCGGGATTGCTTCGAGCTTCTGTCTCCCGGCGGCGATAGCTCCAGAGGAAACTATTGTTATCTCTTTACCTTGATGGTGAAGTTGAGCTAGTTGTTGTACCAGGTTAGCCATGATCGGCAGCTCAAGGTGGTCTGTGCCTGAAGTAAGGAGGCTTGTGCCAAGTTTGGCTACTATGCGATGATAAGACATTACCTCGAATTATAGCAATGCTATAGAAGGTCAACAAGTCAAGCAAACATTGTTATACTTTAAAGATGAATCTCTCCTGTTTACTTTCTCTGTTTAAGGAAACACCTGCCTACAAGCAATTGGTGGAACAGCTAGTTGCGTTCAATGGTAAGCAGAAAGTGGTGATACTCGGGGCTGCAAAGCCTTTTCTTATAGCTGCCCTTAACGAAGAATTTAACCTGCCTCTTATAGTAGTAACTGCTCACCCCGAGGATGCTAAGGAGCTATATGAGCAGCTCCAAATCTGGTGTTCGCCTTCAGTCAATTTGATGCAGTTTCCCGAAGTGGATTTCTCGCCATATGAATATTTTACTTCCTACCCCCGTAAGGCAATGATGGAGCGATTACAGGTATTATCCAGCCTATCTCTTTGTGGGCCCTTTGCGTTCCATCACTCTAAGCGCAGGGAAGAATCTTACGTCACCGATGGTAAGCTCTGCGAAAAATCTGGATGCCCTTCCCTTTCACTTAGTTCAGGACTTGGGCTGACAACTAAACAGCCCCCTTTGGTAGTAGCTTCAGCCCTGGCGATAGTAAGCAAAACTATCCCGGTGGAAGATTTTGCCCACGCCTGGCATTTTTTACGGCAAGGTATGGCTGCTGATCCTGTAGTCTTGTTACACAAATGGCAAAGAATGGGTTATGAGGTGGAGGGTGTAGTTGAAATACCGGGGACGATGAGTAGACGAGGTGGTATCATTGACATTTTTCCTGTCTGTAGCCAATTCCCAGCCCGAATAGAGTTTCTGGGCAATCAGATAGAGAGCATGCGGTTGTTTAATCCTGAAAGTCAGTGCTCAATCAAACCAATTTCTTTGTTAAATATCACTCCAGCTAAGGAAGCCCTCATATCCCCAGCGGGACAGATGACTAATGCCCTGGATTTAGATAGCTGTACTGCTGAGGCAAAAGCACACTTTGAAGAAGATATAGCTAGATTGCAACAGGGGCAATGGTTCTCAGGTGCTGAGTTTTACTTCCCTTTGTTTAATACCGCTGACGTTTTTGATTATCTATGCCCTAATGCTCTCATTATTCTCGACGCAGCGGAGGAAATTGAGGTTGTCATTGGAAGGATAAACAGGGAAGCTCAAGAATTAAGAGAGGTAAAGTTGGGAAATGCTGTACTGCCCAGGGGATTCCCATCTCCCTATTTTACCTGGGGGGAATTGGAATCAAAAGTAAAGGCGAGGCAATGGCTGGTTCTAGAATCCTGGAATACTGCTTTAGTTCCAAAATCCGGTGAGCTCCCAGGGATTTCTGCTGTTGAGAATCAGCAACAGATTTTGCCCTTTAGGTTAGCTTCTAGCTACGCAGGGGATTTAGGAAGATTCCTTCGGGAAGCCAAACAAATGACACAGCAAAAACAACGAGTAGTTGTGGTTAGCAACCAGACCAGTCGCTTAGCCGAGCTTTTTCAGGGGGAAGATGTGTATGTTTCTCCCACTTCAAAAATGGAGGAGGTCCCGCCTTGTGGCTCAATTACCTTGTTTCAGGGGTCATTGGCTGAAGGTTGGGTGATGAATCGTAAATTGAACTTGATTACCGATGCTGAACTTTTTGGCTTTGTAAAGCAGAGGCGTCTAAGTAAGAAGGAGCCTATACGACGCCAGTGGCTTCTCCCTCAACTAAGCCCTGGTGACTATGTGGTCCATATTGACCATGGCATCGGCAGGTTCAGTGGACTAAACCAGATGTCTGCTGGGGGAATTGAACGGGAGTATCTTGTTTTAGAGTATGCTGCCGGCGATAGACTCTATGTGCCTGTTGAGCAAATTGGGCGCGTCAGCCCTTATGTTGGCGCCAGTGACCGGCCGCCAGTTTTAAACCGATTGGGAACTCAAGAGTGGCAAAAAACAAAGAAAACAGTGGAGCAATCGGTGGCTGATATTGCTCAAGAGCTGCTTAGCCTTTATGCTAACAGAGAAGTAACCGCAGGTTTTGCTTTTTCTCCTGATACTTTATGGCAACAAGAACTGGAGGCCTCATTCCCTTACATAGAAACACCTGACCAGACTGAGGCAGTGCTCGCTATTAAAGAAGATATGGAGAAAGCTAGGCCAATGGATCGGCTCATTTGTGGGGATGTGGGTTATGGTAAAACTGAAGTAGCCTTGCGGGCTGCGTTTAAGGCAGTGATGGATAATAAGCAAGTGGCTATGTTAGTCCCTACAACCGTACTGGCTCAACAACACTTTGTTACCTTTAACCAGAGATTACAGCCCTTCCCCTTAAAAATCGCTGTGCTAAGTCGCTTTTGCTCCCCGGAAAAGGAAGGGGAAACTATCGGAGGCTTGGTTAATGGTACGGTGGATATATGCATTGGCACTCACCGTTTATTACAGAAAGATGTTGTCTTTAAGGATCTGGGGTTAGTGGTAATTGATGAGGAACAGCGATTCGGCGTGGCACAGAAGGAAAAACTTAAGCAAATGAGGAGAGAGGTAGATGTTCTGACTCTCACTGCTACACCCATTCCGCGCACCCTTCATATGTCTCTAACAGGCATTAGGGATATGAGCATTATAGAAACGCCTCCTGAGGAACGTTTATCTATTAAGACCTGTGTGGGTGCTTATGATGATGTTTTAGTCCGAGAGGCGATATTGCGTGAACTGGAGAGGAATGGGCAGATTTTTTTCGTTCACAACCGGGTTCAAAGCATTACCTTCGTAGCCAGCAGATTACAATCTCTGGTACCTGAAGCGAAAATAGCTATAGCCCATGGGCAAATGCATGAAGATGAATTGGAGAAGGTGATGGCAGATTTTGTGGCTGGTCGCTGCGATATTCTGGTGACTACTACCATTATCCAGTTGGGCCTGGATATGCCTAATGTTAATACATTAATTGTAGACCAGGCCGATAAATTTGGTTTAACCCAGCTTTATCAATTAAGAGGCAGGATAGGACGTGGTACTAACCAGGCTTATGCCTATTTTCTCTTTGATAAAGAGAAGCAGTTAACTCTACAGGCTCATAAGAGACTCAGGACCATTTTTGAAATTACAGAATTGGGCGCTGGATTTGGCATAGCTATGAAAGATCTGGAAATTCGCGGGGCAGGGAATCTCCTGGGCGCTGAGCAAAGTGGTCATGTGGCTGCCGTAGGTTTTGATCTCTATTCTCAAATGCTAGCTGAAGCAGTAGAGAAGTTAAAGGTGAGACAAGAAGGCGAAGTCAAGAGGAATGTCTACGTCAACAAAACGAGGCGAGTTCCTACTGTAGCGTTGCCACTGAGCGCCTATATACCTGAAGAATACGTATCTAAGTTGAACACTCGCTTAAATCTTTATCGCAGATTGGTCAACATAGGGCGTATTGAGGAAATAGGGAATATGGCCCAAGAGCTTAGAGATAGGTTTGGCGCCTTACCGCATCAAGTGGAAGGATTGCTTTACATAATAGAGATAAAGATACGGGCAGCTAAAGCAGGAGTGGGGTCTATCTATACCCAGGGGAAACAAGTGGTGCTAAGCCCAGTTGCTGAGAGGATGTCGCTCAGTGCGTCTTGCCTGCGAAAATATGAGTACGCAATTAAGATTGGTGCTAGCCAGCTTAGATTAGATACTAAACGCCTGGGGAATAAGTGGCAGGGGGCGCTACAGGAGCTGCTTGGAGGATAAGGTACTCGTTCAAGGCACTTCTGCTCTGGAGAGCTTTGCGATAAAATTTCTTCGCAATGACACAAACCTCGGGGAAAGTAGTAAACTATATGGGATAATGTGTTGCTGCAAACATCAATTGGAAGTTTTTATCACTCGCGAGGAAATAACTCGGAGCGTTGTTAGGCTGGCTTCCGAAATAAATCATGATTATCGTGGGAAGTCGCTTTTGCTCATCGGTGTTCTAAAAGGCGCATTTGTGTTTATGGCTGACCTGATCCGCCAGCTTGGTTTGCCAGTGGAGGTGGATTTCATCAGACTCTCCAGCTATGGCGCTGCCAGAGAAAGCTCGGGTAAAGTTAAAGTAATTCAGAGGCTTAGTGCATCGGTAAAGGGTAGGGATGTTCTGATAATTGAAGATATTGTGGATACTGGCGGTACAATCTCTTTTTTGTTGGATTACTTAAAAAGAAAGAAACCTGCTTCACTGAGGCTTTGTGCCTTAATGGATAAGCCGTCTCGCCGCCAGATTTCTGTACCTATTGACTATCTTGGCTTTACCGTGCCAGATAAATTTATTGTTGGCTATGGCCTCGATTTTGATGAAAAGTTTCGCTATTTACCTTACATCTGTTTTGTGGGGGATTAAACGATGAATTTGAAAAAGATTATTGCTGTAGCTAGAGGCGAAAGGCCAGCCGATTTAGTGCTAAAAAATGCTCGTGTAATAAATACTTTTATCGGCGAGGTGGAACAGGGCGATGTAGCTATTTGTGGCGATAGAGTTGCTGGTATAGGGGATTATCAACAGGCCAGAGGGAGCATTGATTTGCATGGCGATTATCTGGCCCCGGGATTGATCAATGGTCATACTCATGTAGAAAGCTCTATGCTTCATCCAGTGAGATATGCTCAGGCGGTGGTTCCTAGAGGTACTCTGACTGTTGTTACTGATTTGCATGAAATCGCTAACGTCTGTGGGGTCGAAGGTGTGAAATTTGTTACAAGCTGGGCACATAAGTTGCCTCTGGATATGATGCTTATGATTCCCTCCTGTGTGCCGGCAACCACGTTGGAAACATCGGGTGCTCGAATCAATGCTGATGAGGTGAAAAAACTTTTGGCATATCCTGATGTCATTGGTTTGGGGGAGGTGATGAATTTTCCTGGCGTGATCAGTGGGGATGAGGAGGTATTAGCTAAGATTAGTGCCGCTGAGGGCAGAGTTATTGATGGACACGCTCCTGGGCTGGGAGGCAAGGAGTTGAATGCCTATATAGCGGCAGGCATTCTTTCTGACCATGAATCCACCACGTTGGAGGAAGGTAGAGAAAAGCTGAAGCGAGGAATGTATTTGATGATTCGGGAAGGCTCTTCTGAGAAGAATTTAGAGGCTCTTCTGCCATTGGTTACTGATAATACCTATAAGAGATGTCTCTTCGTAGTGGATGACCGCAGTTGTTCTGACCTTCTCCGCCAGGGCGATATCGATGCTGTAGTGAGGAAAGCTATTAACGAAGGGTTGGAACCAGTTCGGGCGATTCAGTTGGCAACAATTAACCCTGCTGAGCATTTCCGCCTTCATGACAGGGGCGCTATCGCTCCAGGTTACCTCGCTGACCTCATCACTATCACTGATCTCTCCAGACTGGAAATAGACATGGTGTTTTATAAAGGTAAGCTACTGGCAAAACAGGGCAAACCTTTATTTCCCTCGCTACAACTGGAGGTTGATAGCTATCAGACGATGGCTAAATCAGTGTGTATCAAACCGCTTACTATAGAATCGTTGAAATTAGCGGCTACTGGGGAGACATATCCTGTTATTGAAATTGCCCCCGGACAGATAATTACTAGGAAAAGAATAGAAAAGGTAAAAATCGTGGACGGGGCAATTGTGCCTGACCTGGAGAAGGATATCTTGAAGCTCGTGGTGGTGGAAAGGCATAAAGCCAGCGGCAATATTGGCCTGGGGCTGGTTAAGGGATTCGGCTTAAAGGGAGGAGCGTTAGCATCCTCTGTGGCTCATGATTCTCACAATATAATAGCTGTAGGTTCTAATGACGCTGACATCCTTAGAGCAATTGAGGAGATAGTTAAGATGCAAGGTGGGCTGGTTGCCTGTGCTAACCATGAAATTCTTGCCTCTCTGCCATTGCCTATCGCCGGTCTGCTTTCCCCTGAGCCCTTAGAGAAAGTTGTAGCTCAATTTGAAAAGCTGGAGAAGGCTGCTGCTGGTCTGGGTAACTTGCCTACGGCTCCTTTATCTATCCTTTCTTTTCTGGCTCTGCCTGTCATTCCCGAATTGAGGCTGACTGATTTGGGGCTGGTGTCACTGTAACTGTGTTGCTTGTCGGCTGATTTTATTTCTGCCTTGTGGCCCATAGTGGAGTAGCCTCGAAAGGCTCACCACTCAGTTTAGCCTGTAGAATTTCCTCCAGCTTCTCGATGGGTACTCGAATTTGTGCCAGGCTGTCTCTTTCCCGTATGGTAACCTGATTATCCTCCAGAGACTGGAAATCTATGGTAATGCAAAAGGGAGTGCCAACTTCGTCCTGACGCCTGTATCTCCGTCCAATGCTTTGAGAATCATCATAGCAGGTCATAAAATTGTGGCACAATTTAGTGTAGACTTTTTTGGATAGCGGGGCTAACCTTTCGTTTCTGCTCAAGGGCAAGATGGCTGCTTTCATTGGAGCTATAGCGACAGGGAAGCGCAAAAGTACTCTGGCTTCTCCCTCTACAGTTTCTTCATGGTAAGCATCAATGAGCAGGGCTAGCACAGAGCGGTCAACACCGGCTGACGGCTCAATGATGTAGGGGATGTACCTTTTTTTCTCCTCGTTATCATAATAGCCAAGTTCTTTGCCGCTACATTTGGCATGCTGGGACAAATCATAATCACCTCTATTGGCAATGCCTTCCAATTCCGCCCAGCCCATAGGAAATAGATATTCGATGTCGTAGCAATCTTTAGCGTAATGGGCCATCTCTTCTTTGCCGTGCTGTCGCAAGCGCAGGTTTTCCTTTCTGATGCCTATCTTTATATACCACTCGAGCCGCTCCTTTACCCAGTAGTCAAACCAGCGTTCATCAGCCCCGGGTTTGACAAAGTATTCCATCTCCATCTGTTCGAATTCTCGGGTCCTGAAGATAAAGTTTCCTGGCGTTATTTCGTTGCGGAAGGACTTACCTATCTGGGCGATGCCAAAGGGCAACTTTTTTCTGGAAGTGGCAAGCACATTTTCAAATTCAACAAATATGCCCTGGGCAGTCTCGGGGCGCAAGTAAATGGTGTTTGTTTCTTCCTCCACTGGACCCATAAAAGTTTTGAACATCAGGTTAAACATGCGAGGTTCAGTCAAACCATCACCACACTGAGGACATTTATTGTCATTTACATCACTAACTCGCCATCTCAGGTGGCAGGTTTTACATTCCGCCATGGGGTCACTAAAGCTATCAATATGGCCGCTGGCTTTCCATATCGCAGGATGCATCATGATACTGGTATCTATACCTACAATGTCATCTCGTTCCTGAACCATGGCTTTCCACCAGGCGTTTTTAACATTGCGTTTAAGCTCCACTCCCATAGGGCCGTAGTCCCAGCAGCTAGATAAGCCGCCGTATATTTCACTGCTGGGGAAGATAAACCCTCTCCGCTTGCACAGAGAGACGATTTTTTCCATATTCACTTTGCTTGTCATTTATATCTCCTTGAGGCACCTTAGCTTACCAGCTTGGGCTGCTCAAGGTCAAAGGGGTGTACTCGTTCAGTACCTTAGTGACACATTCTCCTTTCTTTTATTTTGTCGGTA
>CAZDXE010000005.1:0-45113 GCA_964509565.1 uncultured Dehalococcoidales bacterium
ATTCTAACTCTTTTCTACATCAATCAATATAATATATAATTACCTTGTTTATATTATATTGAGCGGTATTTTCAGGCAGAGAGAATTACGATGCTATTATGTCAATGACAGTAAATTGGAGTGGGGCTAGTTTGCTAGCAGTGAAAGGCTTCGGCACTGTTTTTCTAGTATTAATCATTCTTGCCGCGTTAACTTGGCTGTTAGGATTTATATTCCAAAGGGTTAAAGGGAAAAAAGGAAGAGCTAACCCACTAACTAAAGTAGAAAAACCAGAGCGAAGAGATAGATAGAAATCTTCGCTGTCACAAGGCTACACTCAAAGCAATTTGGAGGCTAATTATGTTTGGCATAGAAGCGGGATTTGCTTACCTGACTTGGCAGCACCTGATAATGTGGGGAGTAGGATGCATCCTGATTTATCTGGGCATAGCTAAAAAATGGGAACCTCTGCTCCTGGTACCGATAGGTTTTGGCATTATTCTGGTTAATATACCTTTGGGATATCATATTATGGGATTTCAAATGCCCGATGGGACCATGCTAGATTATTTGCCGCCTACATGGTCAGAGTTAATAGAACAAGGGGGCAAACCAGTTGGATTCCTATCTCACATCTTCCAATACGGCTTCGGGTGGGGACTAATTCCATTGTTCATATTCATAGGCATAGGAGCAATGACCGATTTTGGCCCTCTTATATCCAGGCCTATCTACTTCCTCTTAGGGGCTGCTGCACAACTTGGAGTTTATGCTGCTTTTTTCATGGCTCTAGCCCTGGGATTCAGTATCCCAGAAGCTTGCAGCATAGGCATTATAGGTGGCGCTGATGGCCCCACCACAGTCTACCTTACCACAATGTTATCACCTTGGCTTCTAGGCGCTACTGCCATAGCTGCTTATACTTATATGGCTATGGTGCCACTAATCCAACCCCCCATAATTAGAGCGTTAACCTCCGACAAGGAAAGAAAAATATACATGCCACCAAGATTGCGAGAAGTCTCTAAGGCAGAGGAGGTAATATTTCCCATCATGGTCACGGTTGTTGTTGGGCTTCTCGTTCCTGAAGCATTGCCCATCGTGGGCTGCTTCATGCTCGGCAATCTTTTGCATGTAAGCGGGGTTACCAACAGGTTAGGTGCGACCATGGCTGGTGCTTTTGTAGATATAATAACGGTATTCCTTGGTGTTTGTGTGGGGGCTTATGTGGCAGCCCCGTCATTTTTGCTTCCCAAACCATTAATGGTTTTCGGTTTAGGCATAGTTGCGTTTGCCTTCGCTACTGCGGGGGGGGTACTCTTCGCCAAATTAATGAACCTATTTCTGAAGACAAAGATAAACCCTATGATTGGAGCCGCTGGCGTTTCAGCAGTTCCTATGGCAGCAAGAGTAGTGCAAACTATGGGAGTGAAAGCTAACCCCAGAAATTTTCTTTTAATGCACGCTATGGGACCTAACGCTGCCGGTGTTATTGGCACAGCTACAGCAGCAGGAGTATTCCTAACTATAACAGCAGGACTTTAATCTACTAAAGTGGAGCCTCTTCCTCTTTTTCCTGCCACAGAAGAGCTGTTGTACCTTTAATAACCTCGTAATTGAAGCCACGATAACTGAGATAGTTCGATAAGCGCCGGTAAAATTCAGGGTAATCCAAATGAATCAAGATATGCATTCTTCTACGCCCTAATTTACAAGCATTGTCCATATCATTTATGTCTTTAGTTACCTGCTCTACAATCTCTCTGTTTACCTTCCTGTCATTTAATTCTTTTATAATTAACTTTTTACTCTTAGGTTTAAAGGATAGTCGATTCTCCTTCCAGAATTGAGCAAAGGCAAAATCATCAACCAAACTTTGTTCCTTAAGTCTGATAACTGCTTCCTTTACTACTTCGACATCAAATCCACGCTGGTAAAGTCGCTGTTTTACTTCTGCTTCGCTACGCGGACGATAGTTAAGATAGCAATAAGCTGCATCAAGGCACTTGTGGAAAGTAGTATTGTTTACCACCCGATCCTTTTATACTTGAGGGGTGTTATTTTTTACGGAGGTTTCTCTCTCCTCACTCTTAGGAAAAGCAGGGACAGCTGCCGAGGCCCTAATTGCACGTTCTATTTGGGAAGCAAGTTCCGAGTGTTGCTTTAGGTAATCTTTGGCACTTTCCCTACCTTGCCCCAGCTTTGCCTCATCACAGCTAAAGAATGAGCCAGATTTCTTAATTATGCCTGCTGCCACTCCTAAGTCAACCAGGTCTCCTTCTTTGCTTATGCCATGATTGAACATTATATCGAACTCAGCCTTGCGAAAAGGAGGAGCCACTTTATTTTTAACCACCCTGGCCCTTACTCTGGCACCTACTATTTCAGCGCCCTGCTTAATGGTGTCACCCCGCCTCAAATCTATTCTCACTGAGCTATAGAATTTAAGCGCTCTTCCTCCAGGAGTCACCTCAGGGTTGCCAAAAATAATACCTACTTTCTCACGTAGCTGGTTAATAAAAATCGCTGCTGTTCCAGATCTGCTAATAGCAGCTGTTAGTTTCCTCAACGCCTGAGACATCAACCTGGCTTGCAAACCAACATGGACATCACCCATCTCGCCCTCTATCTCAGCTCTGGGCACCAGTGCTGCCACACTATCAATGACTACCACGTCTATACCACCGCTTCTTACCAGGGTTTCAGTAATCTCTAAAGCTTGCTCTCCATTATCAGGTTGAGAGATAAGCAAATCATCTATATTGACACCACAATTAGAGGCATACGAAGGGTCAAGTGCATGTTCAGCGTCAATATATGCCGCAATGCCACCAGCCTTCTGAGCCTCAGCAATTATGTGCTGGGCTAGCGTACTTTTACCTGAAGCTTCAGAGCCAAAAATTTCCGTAATCCGTCCTCTGGGTAAGCCACCTATTCCCAAAGCCAGGTCAAGAGATAATGACCCCGTCGAAATAGCATCGTCCGATAATCTCCCCCCAGTCTCTCCCAATTTCATAATCGAACCTTTGCCAAACTGCTTTTCAATCTGCTCAATGGCTAATTCTACTGCCTTCTCTTTTCCTGTACTCATTTTGAAATGCCTAAAAACTAATTATGTCATCATACCGCAAGCAGCATGCCAAGTCAACGAAATACTGTGCGGTGTCCAGGACATACTATACCACAAATTAAACCCTCACTTTGAAGGCTGAGGCGCCGGCGGGCTATAATACCTCAATTAATAAAAACAAGATGAAAAACCTCGATAACATTTTAAATCAGGTTTCTAAACCCGCTCGCTATACTGGAGGTGAATGGAACAGCATTACTAAAAAATGGGAAACAACACCCATCCGAATTGCCCTGTGCTATCCCGAAACATATGAAATCGGCATGTCCAACACAGCACTGCCTATCCTCTATGAGATACTAAATTCCCAGCCAGACGCATTAGCAGAGAAGGTTTATGCTCCATGGATAGACATGGAAACAATTTTACGAAAGCAGAACATGCCGCTTTTCAGTTTAGAATCCAGACACCCCCTGAAAGAATTCGACATTATCGGCTTTTCTTTGGGCTACGAACTTACTTACACCAACGTATTAAATATCCTTAACCTGGCTCAAATCCCATTATCTAGCTCCGGTAGGGAAAATTTTCATCCCCTGATAATAGCTGGTGGTAGCTGTGCCCTTAATCCTGAACCTATGGCTGAGTTTATTGACTTGTTTGTAATTGGCGAAGGCGAAGAAATAATCTTAGAACTATTAGAGGTTTTTCGAGCAAGCAGGGGCGCTAAAGAAGAACTGCTGCGCCAAGCTGCCACGCTCGATGGTATATATATCCCTAGCTTTTACCAGGTAAATTACAGGGAAAACGGCACCATACACAATATTACTCCCCTGATACCCGAAGCCAAACCAAAGGTCCAGCGCAGAATAGTAACCACGCTACCACCTCCAATTACTAAGCCAGTTATCCCTTACACAGAGATAGTGCATGACCACGGCAATATAGAAATTCAGCGAGGCTGCACTCAGGGCTGCCGTTTCTGCCAGGCAGGTATGATTTATCGCCCAGTAAGAGAGCGCCCCCCTGAGGAAATAATAGATGCTGTAGATAAACTGTCAAGCTATTGCGGCTATAACGAAGTGTCCCTGCTTTCCCTTAGCACCGGAGATTATCCTGCTATTGAAGAACTTGTTTCCAAACTATCGCAGCGATATCGCGAAGACAATTTGACCTTATCCTTACCCAGTCTGCGCCTAAACACAGCCGCAGTAAAATTAGTAGACTTATTGCCTTCACAACGCAAAATAACGCTAACTTTTGCTCCTGAGGCGGGAAGTGAAAGGCTACGCCGCGTCATCAATAAGAATATCTCCGAAGACACGATACTCCAAATACTAGATACTGCTCTGAACAGAGGTTGCACAAATCTCAAGCTATATTTTATGGTTGGTCTGCCCACTGAAACTATTGATGACATGCACAGCATCGTTGACCTAGTAGCTAAAATACACCATCGTGGGAGAAAATGCAGGGTGAGAATTAGCACTTCCATCCTTATACCCAAACCCCACACCCCTTGCCAGTGGTTAGCTCAGGAAACAGAGGAACAACTATTCCCCAAATATAACTTATTAAAACGAGCATTACGGCGGGAACAAGTAGAATTTTCGTGGTCCGACCCTAAAGCCAGCCAAATTGAAGCAGCGTTATCCAGGGGTGACCGTCGCCTAAGTAAAGTCATCTACTACGCCTGGCAATTGGGTTGCAAATTCGATGCTCTGAGCGAACATTTTGATTATCAGAAATGGCTTACAGCTTTTGAAGAATGTGGATTGGACCCATCCTTTTATGCTAATCGGGAGCGAGATTTAGACGAAGTACTGCCATGGGAGCATATTGACGTTGGAGTAACTCCCGAATTCCTTAAAAGAGAATACCATAACCTCTGGCAGGAAAGGGAGACTCTGGATTGCCGACAGGGGAAATGCCATGCCTGCGGCCTACAGAGGTGGCAAGTTAGTTGCCAAAAAGCCATGGATTCTCTCCCGCTTCAAACACAACAAACCCCGGGTTAATATCCTTACAACAAAGGCAGGAATCTAAAGTTACTGCCAGAAGATTTAAAATCAACTGTCTCAAATCAAATTTCAAATTGCATGCCAGTATGCAAAGGTGAGGATTTTTCCGTGAAAGCAAGATAAAGCTCAACGCCAGTGCACAAGAAAGAGACAACAAGAGCTGCTGGCATACCCAATCCTAGCTGTTCAGCTACCATGTAGCCAATAAAAGCACCTAAAGTAATAAATTCTGCATGGGCAAAGTTGGGGAAATTGGACAACCCATAGGTTAAAGTAATCTCCACAGCACCTATAAGATAAAACTTCCAGTAATTACCGAGTTAAATAATACCTGCGCCCAGTTAATTGTCATAACTAAGTTGGTAAACAAGATTTTAGTTGAGTTAAATCCGCAAGCGATTCCCCATGGTCATGCCCAATCCTATCGAGGTAAAATGCATTTATGCCGATTTGCCTGGAGTTAAGAAAATCAAATTGCCAACTGTCACCCACGTGGGCAATTTCTTCAGGTTCAACGTCCATTTCCTGGCACACCTGGAGATAAAAGTCGGGAGTCTTTAATTGTTTATAATGCGAGCTTGCAGAAAAAATATGGGCGAAATAATACTCTACGTCCTGTAACAGATAATGCAACAATTCCACAGGTGTACCTGAGGCAACTGTCAACTTATATTGACTGCTCAGTGAAGAAAGAACTTCAATTACCTCAGGATAATAACACACCTTATCCTGGCAGCTTTTTATCACCGATTCAGAATCCTCTAAGTGCAAATATCTAAACCAGTAGTTTATGTCATACCACTCTACTCTCTGGTCACCGATTTTGTCATATTCCATAGCAACAATTTTTTTAGCCTGGGCAAGTTCAATGCCATTCCGCCGAGCATAAAAAGCTGGAATAGCTTCATGCCAGACAGCATGGGTAAAATCCGGCGTCACCAGCGTCCCCTCAGCATCGAAGGAAATTACTTTAATATGCCCACGAGGATTCTCTTTTCCCGCAAGGCCATGATTAATCTGGGTCATCTAAGCTGGTAATGCTAACATAATCAGAAACTGGAAGTCTATTTGCCGACTTATACCAGGCTAAAGTAAAATGGCTTCCACGCAACTTGAGTATCATTTAAAGGTGAATTAGAAGTGAAGAAACTAGCTCATACTTTTGAAATGGGCCCTATAAGACCACCTAACGAAGCTTATTCCTTGCTCATAAGAGCTACCAGAAATTGCCCCTGGAATAAGTGTCAGTTCTGCCACTTATATAAAAACAGTAAATTTGAGCTCAGCCCCGTTAAGGAAATCTTAAAAGACAGAGAAACAGCCAGGGTATTAAACGAAATTAATGCTGATTACATCAGGCTTCGTAGCCTTCATGTCCCCCAGGGTATGCCCTTATGGTCCAAATTAGAAAGTGGCGACTTTGAGCCACAGACAGAAGATAAGGTGATACTCAAGCTAAAGGATAGCTTCATTTAGCAAAGGATTTAATCTGTTACCGTGAGCACTGGCAAAGAGCCTTGATTCTTCGCTTTTATCCATCAACCCACAGGTTAAATCTAAAACTTCTTGACCATGTAAGCGTTCTCCAGGTTATAGCCAAACGAGCGATAATACTCCCTGGCACCAACACCACTTAAAATGCTTAACTCACCAGCATAAAATTCCGCTCTGGCAATCCTTTCCGCCTCTCGCAGTAAGCTTTCCCCTAAACCACGATGCTGGGCAACCTGATTTCCTTTTTCTCCTAAAGGAACCTCGGGACCAAAAATATGCAGCTCCCGTATAAGAGCTAAATTAGCGTTGCCTGCAATAGTCTTAATTCTCATTCTCAATAAGCCAAACAAAGTCTCATTCGTATCCTCGTAAGAAAGAAAAATTTCCCTTCCACCATAAGTTTCGTAATCCATTCTGGTTAGCCGTGGCTGGCCAATTGTCCAGCCATCTCTCAATCTATGCCCATACTCTCGGCAGCGGATACACTTACAACGAATATCCAGTTCATCCATTCGTTTCCTGATACTCCCCCTTAGCGCCAAATCCTTGCAGCCGGCAATGATGAATTTTACAGGAATATCCCGCATTAACCTGGGAATTCTTACATACTTAGGAATTAGAGTTTTGATGTTGACAAGTAACTCTATCATCTCCTCATCTTTATAAGGGTGATAACGATTATC
Source organism: uncultured Dehalococcoidales bacterium (assembly GCA_964509565.1). Lineage (GTDB taxonomy): Bacteria > Chloroflexota > Dehalococcoidia > GIF9 > AB-539-J10 > JAGMDB01. The sequence goes on from CAZDXE010000005.1 coordinate 7,248, forward strand.
ATGATACCAATCTTCCAGTTCACTTCCAGCAATCACCAGTGTAGGATAGAGTTTAAGTCCATCAGGGCGAAAATATTCATCGTCAAACAATTTTCGTGACAACTCCAGATCATGTTCAGGCGTTGAGCCAGGTAAACCAGGCATCCAATGATAGTAAACTTTAAAACCATAATCCCTTAACAACCTGGTAGCGCTGATAACTTCGGCCACTCCATGCCCTCTCTTTGTTAGACGATGAATGTCATCATCCAACGTCTGCACCCCAATCTCCACTCTGGTAGCCCCAAACTCAAGCATGCTCTTTATCTCCTCCTCACCGCACCAGTCAGGTCTGGTTTCAATACACAATCCCACGCAACGATGTTCAGCAACTTCATTGAATTTTTTGGCTTCCCCCAAATCCACAGACGCAACGCCATTAAGGGCATCATAGCAATCTTTGACAAATTGATACTGATAGTCGCGGGGATAAGCGAGGAAGGTGCCTCCCATAATGATAAGTTCCACTTTGTCCTCAGCGTGCCCCATATCAGCCAATGTCTTAAGTCTAATCTGCACCTGCTTTCCAGGTTCAAAATTACATTTTATAGCACGCAAAACTGCCGGCGATTCCACAGTATAGCTTTTTGGTGCTCCAGATAAGCCAGGGCAATAGACACACCTGCCAGGACATGGGAATGGTTTTGCCATAACTGCCACCGGCGTTACTCCCGAAATAGTCCGAGTCGCTTTTCTCATGCTACACTTACACTACAGTTTAACAGGGCATATTCTATGGCCACAAATAGAGAAATTTTCGACCAGATAGCTGAAAGCTGGTACCATGTAAGACACTGGCCATTGTTGAGACAAGAATTGGAAGACCTGGCTCAAAGGTGGAAAGGGGGGAGGTTGCTTAACGTCGGATGTGGCCATGGTTCTGATTTTTTACCTTTCCAACAGGGATTTGAGTTGTGGGGAATAGATTTTTCCCCACAGATGCTTAAGCAAGCTCAGAGATATTCCGCCAAATTCAATTTCCATGCCAATTTAGTAGTTGCCGATGCGCTTTCCTTGCCTTTTCCTGATGCCACCTTCGACCAGGCGATTGCAGTAGCTGTTTATCATCATATCAAAGGGCAAAAGGAGAGAGAAATAGCATTCAGTGAGCTACAACGAGTACTGAAACCAGGAGGCGAGGCCTTTTTAACCGTATGGAACCGAGGACAACCAAGGTTCTGGCTGAAACCACCGGAGCAAGAAATTCCATGGAGGTTGAGAGGTAAAACAATTTATCGCTATTACCACCTCTTCTCCTATGGTGAGCTCAAAAACCTACTCGCTAAAGCTGGTTTTGAGATCCTCAATATAACACCGGAGAAACTCTATCACTTCCCCATAAAGAACTTCTCCCGCAATATATGCACACTGATAAGAAAGTAACCCTGCATTATGTCCGACACATAGACATTTACACAGACAAAACTACCCAAAATTAAAATGTAAATCTCACAACCGCTTTGCTCCTGCTGCTTTGATGGCTGGCATTGCTCAAAATTTAGCACTCTGAACTTGGGTGTTTGAGCTATTTGGAGAGATCTGAGTTGTCCGAATCTCGATTCTCTCCCCTGTCGGACAACTCCTGACCTATTTCCGCTTTCTCAGAAAGGCCCGCCTCGACAATGCCTATAAAAGTCTCCACCAGCCCAGGGTCAAATTGCTTGCCAGCGCCCTGTCTGAGTTGTTCCATAACTTTATCTCTACTAAGAGCATCACGATAAGGACGAGCAGAAATCATAGCTGCAAAGGCGTCGGCTATAGCCAGAATACGAGCATCCAGAGGGATTCCATCGCCCTTCAAGCCTTCAGGATAACCAGTACCATCCCACCGCTCATGATGATATAAGACACCATTTACACAGGCAGCTAAGCTAGGTACATTTCTAACAATATTTGCCCCCAGTGTAGGATGAGATCTAATTGCTCTCCAATCCAGTGTATTCAGCTCCCCTTTCTTGGTAAGTATTTTATCAGGAACACCAATTTTGCCAACATCATGAAGTAAAGCAGCAGCGCTTATTTTAGACACTTCTTCAGGTGATACTCCAATAGCTTCAGCTAAAGCTACAGCATAAGTGTTAACCTTCCTGGAATGGCCATAAGTATAATGGTCTTTAGCATCCACTGCCGAAGCCAGGGCATAAACAGTGCTCAAGCCACTTTTTCTAGCGTCAACTCCCATTTCGCCACTTGTTGACTCAGATAAAATTTTAGAGGAAAGATAAACCCGATTACCCCCGGTACGCTTGGCATAATAGAGAGCAGTATCAGCCATGGTAACAAGCTCGCCATACATCATTCCATCAGATGGATAGTTAGCTAATCCCCCACTACAAGTCACCGCAACTCCCCTGGCTTTCATTTCAGCAGCAATACGCTCCCGCGTTCGTTCCGCAACCACATAAGCATCTTCCACATCCGTTTCGGGCAAAATCACAACGAATTCGTCACCACCGTAGCGGAAAGCCTGGTCAGCGCTCCTGATAGAACTCTTAATAATTCTACCTATTTGGTTTAGGAGCCGGTCTCCGGAAGGATGCCCATATATATCATTATAGGTTTTAAAGGAATCAAGGTCGAGCATTAACAGGGAAAATGAATTCTCGCGGCGAGAATGGCGCGCAATCTCTTCTCGAAAGCGTTCTTCAAAATGACGTCGGTTGAATAGCCCGGTGAGCTCATCGACACGAGCTCTCTGCTCAGCCCTGGCATAAAGCTGAGCATTCTCAATAGGCATGGCAATCTGCAAAGCCAAATGCTTCAGGGCGCGTATTTGCCCAGGATTATAAGCATGAGGGTGATTGCTCGCTAAAAGCAAAGTGCCAATAACATCGTCTCGCACAATCAATGGCAGATAAATTACAGAGCGGATTCCCTGCTTAATATGAGCCTTAGTATTTGAAAATTCCCTATCGTGCTCCAGGTTAGCCTGATATAAACTTTCCTTGTGTTCAGCTACCCATTCAGTCGCTGAGCCTTTAAATGGTATCTTATCTCCCACTCGACGCCCCGAGTCCAACTGGCTGTATAGAGCTAAAATGCGAAGATGCCCTTCTTCAATTAAGCCAATCGAAGCATAATCAATGCCAATCCCCTTGTTCAACTCCTGGGCAAAATTCTCAAAGATTTCCTCAATGTTCATGCTGGAAGTTATGATTGCATTCAAGCGGTTGATAAGAGCTAATTCTTCTCTCTGCTCCTCCACTTGCTCACGGAGATATTCTTTTTCCATACTCACTGCCACATGGTCGGCAGTGAATTTTATTAAATCAAGATCCTCGACAGTATAAAGCTTGTCCTTTCGCTTGTTACTCACTGTCAAAATAGCAATAAGCCTGCCGCTGTGCATTAAAGGAACGAACATTTCTATTTCTGCTGATCGGACATCTTCTTTTTCCTCTTGCCACAAACCATGGAATTCAGGGAGGGTCTCGATCTCCCGCCTGGATAATCTCCGAGATTCCCGCTTCAACCAGGTTATAACCGGGCTGTCTTGCCTCAATTTCATCGCCGACAGAGGATTATCTACCCCATGGGGGTAAATAAACCTGGGAACAAAGTCTCCTACTCCGGCTCCTGGTAAAAGAAAACAGGCTCTGTGACAATCGACCGAATAAGTAAGCAACGACACAAGCCGGCTGCCAAAATGTTCCAGCGTAGGAGCATCATATATCTTGTCGATAAAATTAGCTAAATTGCGCCGCGGGCCAGTCTTTTCACCATAAAATACTTGCTCCATTCTTTCAGCAACTACACTACGCGCTCGAACACCAAAAATAATAAATATAATCAGTGTGGCTAATAAAGATATGAAGACAGAGCTAAAGCCTGACTTGAAAGGGAACACCTTCTGGAACAAAAGCCACCATGCCAAACAAGTAGATATGAAGATAGTGCCATATATAGTGGAAGTCAATCCATGGCGGAAAAACACCCTGAAATCCAGCAGGTGATGAGTTGCAACAGCATAGGTTAAGAGGCAGGCAATGGCTAAATTACCAACATGGCTGAAGGGAAATCCTCCACCCAATGGAGCAAACGATATGACAGTACTGAGAATCATTATGCCGATTCCCAATATTAAATAAACCATCTGGTTACGCAATATCGGGTCGGCTAAAATCCTGCGACGGCGCACTAAATAATATACATCCCTGCAAATCAAAGCCATGAGAAGTAATCCAATGACACTAAGCCATATACCATAGTTGACGTAGATGCCAGCGGTGGTAATATCAATGGTCTTTGGAATATAGCCCAGCGCTGCTAATACAATAGTGGCTCCTGGCAAAGTATAAGCGAATGGTATCTTAAATTTTTGAGGCTTATAAAAGAGATGCAAAAAATAGTGAAATTGAACTCCCGTCCATATACCCACGCAATTAACAACCTTAACGAGAAGGAGCTTATCCTGCATGAAGAAATCGCTGCGGAAGAAAACATCACTCAAGCTCCACAGAAATGCGGAAATCAGGTACAGAAAGAAAAACTTCTCCTTTCTATCCCAGGGACGGCTTCCAAGTAAAATGACAAAGAGCGGGATATAGGCAATACAAGCAACTAATGGAACGAAAGCATGAACATCCATAACGTAAACCAATTATCGACATAAATGCGCAAGCTGTCAAGAGGGGCGAGGATTTACCCTCGCCCCTTATCGGTATTTAATTGCCAGGATTAATTCAAGAGCTCAAGCAACTCCGCTTCGCTCAAATTCAGTTGCCAGCATAGCTTTCCTCTCAACTCTCTTAGCAACTCCCAGTAAAGCAAGCGCTTTGTCAGGCGGGTTAATGTGCGGTGGTTTCAAATGGCCCAGGTCAGCACCTTCAGCTTGCCGCTGAGAAAGATAGCTGGCAAAAGCGCCATGAGGAAGTAAAGTAACCTCTATAGGTTTCAAACCAAGCACAGCCTCTGGATCTCCGTAAGCACTGTAAATATTATAATGATACATGCTGTCTAATTTCAGGAGCTCCTCATACACCGCTGCTGCTATGTTTTTTTCACTGGCAATATAATTATCCTTAAGTTCCAGGTAGAGATGTAACACAGGTTTATCGTCAATTACTTCTTTGCGTGCTGCCCAATCAACATAAGAAATGCCAGTATTTTCAATTGCTTTCCAGATTAGCCTTTCAGTCAAATGGCCAAAACCAGTAATATCAACAAGGTCATCAGCTCTACTGTAAAACAGCATCTGTGGTATATCAATGCTCAAGCGCTCACTCCGCAGCGAGGTTATCTTGACCATGTCCCCAAGTCTCAATCTGGTCATAATGCCACCATGGAGATTGGTAATAACTATCTCGTAATTCTCACCCGTTTTTACTTCGTCCAGCAAGATAGTCCTGGGTCGATAGGAATGGTTTAATTGCCATTTAGACCATTCTCTCTCAGGAATGAACTCAAAAAAATTGAGGTTGGGAATAAAAGTCATGCCTTCATAATCCCATGTCTGAGTGGCATAGATGCCACCTTCTGTACCAACATATAACTCCAGTGGATACCTCCCCCACATCTCTTTCACTCTTATCTTAAAAACGGCGCTATCTGTGCCGCCACCTCCAATTCCCTTAATCGACCACAAATCTTTAGGCAACAAAGGGCGACGAGCCAGTCTGCTTTTAGCTATGCCCTTACCCACACGGAGCAGTGCCCTGGGATGAGATAAGAGAGGGCGAATATTCGTCTTCCCAGACCGCTGACTGAACTGCTCTCCCACAGACACCAGAACAGATGGCAAGCCACCAAAAGCATCAAGCCCCTGATACAGAGCTTCCTCGAAACCAGCCTTTATTTTCTGTTGGAAAGGCATCCCTTCGGCGTTAGAGGGCAGCATATCATAGCCAAGCGACTGCTGTATCAAGTTGCAGAGAAGCCCCGAAGCATACTCCGGAGGTCCTACCGTATATATCGTCTTTTGATGTTCCTTAATCTGCGAAACATCACCCCGGTTGCCACACATGGTAAAAATAGCTATGCCGCCAGCCACCTTCTCGTATTCTGAAACAAAATCTTGCGACATCGGCACCCACTTGACATCGTATTCACCAGTCTTGCCTGAAGTACGTACCCAGCTGGCAACTTTGGCCGGTAGAACATCCTCCCTCTTCTCACTCAACTCAGGAAGATAATCTCCGTAGATGGTTAACGGCACCTGCTCCCGAAATTCCTCCACCGTCTCCGGCATGGCACCACGCATCACCTTCCTGCCCAGCTCACACCCCTTCAGCAATCCAATCTGCTCCAAAAGCAACCGCTTCTGGATAACCATGAACTGCTCCATGCTCAAGTCAATAAAACCACAACACATCTGCCACAACTCCTCTTTCCTGCCCTGCCTCAATAAATCAATCGGCCTTGTCATAATTACACCTCCTGTTCTCTTTCTGCCATTCCGAACTACACACTACCACCTGTAACACTGCCTCACCTCTTAGAGGCGCCCAGAGCTTGCAGCTTCCGGCTTAGCTGTTCAAATTCTTCACCATTGGGTTGCTTGCCCAGCTCAAGTCCATAGCTAATAAAGAATTCCAGGAATTTACGCAATAGCTCCTTCGTCCCTTCCTGAAATTGCTGCATCTCTACCCTGCTAATCACATCATGATTCTTCCCTTCTCCCTTCAACTGACCCCCGATGAGAAAATTAATAAATTCGGAACGGCTCATGTCTCCACGATTATCATCTATCTTCGCTACCAGCTCTGCATCCACTATTAACATTCTTTTTTCAGCCATGTGACTCTCCTTTTTCTTATCCTGAATTTTCAATTCCCTGCTCTACCAAATACAACCCTCAATGTCGAGTTTAACAAGCTTATTCTCCAGTATTCACCAGGGACAAAGCTAGAGCTTCGCCCCTGGAATCATTTAACCGCTACGCGCTCACTTCATCCAACTGCAACCCGCTCGGCTTCAGTCGCTGGCATGGCTTCCACTTTAACTGTTGTGGCAGATCCCAGCGAGGAAAGCACTTTATCAGATGGATTGATATGCGGCGGTTTCAAATGGCCCAAATCAGCTCCCTCAGCCTGTCGCTGAGCCATGTAACCTGAAAAAGCGCCTTGTGGGATAAAGGTAACCTGCACAGGTTTTAAGCCAAGGACACTCTCCGGGTCGCCCCATGCAGTGTACATATTGTAGTGGTATACGCTGTCTAATTTTAGTAGCTCTTCATACATTGCTGCTGCCACAGCTTTCTCACTAACAATGCTATTGCCTTTAAGCTCCAAATAGAGATGCACGGCTGGTTTATCCTTTATCATCCCTTTACAAGCGGTCCAATCTACATAAGGAACGCCTATATTTTCAATTGCCTGCCAGATTAACTTCTCCGTTAGGCGGCCAAAGCCAGGGATATCAATAAGGTCATCAGCTCGCCTCTCAAACACCATTTGTGGAGTATCAATATTCAATTTCTCATCTCGCAGCGAGATTATGCGAACCATATCGCCAGGCCTGTACCTGGTCATTACACCACCATGAAGGTTGGTGATGACTACTTCGTAAATCTCGCCTGCTTTCACTTCGTCCAACAAGACAGTTCTAGGTTGATACGAAGAGTCTAACCGCCATTTGGCCCATTCCCTCTCCGGAATAAACTCAAAGAAGTTAAGGTAAGGCACAAAAGTCATCCCTTCATAATCCCAGCTCTGGATAGCATAATAGCCACCCTCAGTGCCAGAATACATTTCAAGGAAAGGCCTTCCCCATAATTCCTCCACCTTTTTCCTGAAAATGCTGCAATCTGTGCCGCTGCCTGCAAGGCCTTTGAGCGACCATATATCTTTAGGCACCATAGGACGGTGAGCCAATTTACTTTTTGCTAGCCCCTTTGCCAGGCGGACAAACGCCTGGGGGTGAGCTAACAAAGGTCGAATATCTCTCTTCCCCGAACGCTGACCAAATTGCTCTCCTATAGACGCCAGAACCGATGGAAGGCTACCAACCATATCAAGCCCTCGATACATAGCTTCTCCGAAACCAGCTTTCATCCTTTCCTGAAACGTCATTCCCTCTCCATGAGAAGGTAAAAAGTCACATCCAATCGCTTGTTGTGTCAGGTGGACGAGAGCGCCCGATATATATTCCGATGGTCCCATGCTCAATAGTAATTTGAAGTGCTCATTAACTTTCGAAGCATCGCCTCGACCATCACAAGTAGCAAGAAGAACGATAGCTCCTCCAAATTTCTCAGATTCGCGGGCGAAATCTTCCGACATCGGCACCCACTTGACAGTGTATTCACCAGTCTTGCCTGAAGTTCGCACCCAGCTGGCAACTTTGGCCGGCAGAACATCCTCCCTCTTCTCACTCAACTCAGGAAGATAATCTCCATAGATGGTTAACGGCACCTGCTCCCGAAATTCCTCCACCGTCTCCGGCATGGCACCACGCATCACCTTCCTGCCCAGCTCACACCCCTTCAGCAATCCAATCTGCTCCAAAAGCAACCGCTTCTGGATAACCATGAACTGCTCCATGCTCAAGTCAATAAAACCACAACACATCTGCCACAACTCCTCTTTCCTGCCCTGCCTCAATAAATCAATCGGCCTTGTCATAATTACACCTCCTGTTCTCTTTCTGTCATTCTGAACTACACACTACCACCTGCAACACTGCCTCACCTCTTAATTAGAACGACAAAATCTTATTACTATGAAACTATGACAGACCTTGCTTGATTTTGGGAAGTGATTATGTTCTAGAAGATAGTTCTATTTGAAGCTGTGACACGAAAAGTCTAATTGAAAAGAAAATGTAAAGAGGCGACACGCCCCCCTAATAAATCTTGCTTTTTTGAGAGGTACCCAGGGCTTGCAGTCTCCGGGTTAACTGCTCAAATTCTTCATCCCTGGGCTGTTTGCCCAATTCAAGTCCATAGCTGATAAAGAATTCCAGGAATTTACGCAATAGCTCTTTCGTCCCTTCCTGAAATTGCTGAAACTCTTCCCTGCTTACTCCATCATGGCTCTCGTTTGCCCCTTCCAGCCGGCTCCCGATGAGAAAATTAATAAATTCGGAACAGCTCATGTCCCCACGATTATCATCTATCCTCGCTGCCAGCTCCGCATCCACTATTAACATTCTTTTTTCAGCCATGTGATTCTCCTTTTCCTTATCTCTATACACTTCAAATTTATTATTTTATGCCGATTTCCCAATCACCCTCCCCCACTCAGCTCCAGAGGCTCCCTAGTCATCTCCGAACTCAAGAATTTCCATTACGCCATCGATGTTTCTAAGCAACCCCAACCCCTTCTCCGTCACGTGGTAAGTAACCACAGGATTACCTACCTCTATTTTACTAATAAACCCACGGCTCAACAAGAAACCAAGGTACTTCTGTATCTGGCTATAGCTCATATTAGCGCTGTACATAATCTCCGTCTTGCCAGCACCATTCTCCCCTACCTTGAGCATATCAGCTATTATTTCAATATTAGACCGTCGGCGATTCATCGTAACCAACCTGCTACTATAGTAGCCTTACCATTCTACCATAATAGCGGCGCAAATTGTCAACTTAGCTTTGGCTCTGACCACAATTCCAGGTTCTACCCTACAAAGTAAAGAGGCTCTCTCCAGAACCTAAATAATTCCTGTGCTTAAAAATTTGAGTTGCTGTCGCCTCCTGCAGTAGTCTCTGTAGTAGTCTCTGTAGTAATCTATGTTAATGATTTGCGAAACCCAGCTTCAACAGTTTGTAAAATGGCATTCAGCGTTTTGTTTAACGAAACTTCTTCGACATAAGAGTCACGTATTCTTTGGCAACATTACTAAATCTGCTAAACTCAGCAATTAATTGGGCGACAAATAGCAGCCCGACATAAATTCAAGGGGGAAATATGAAAGGAGAAAACTCAAAAGGGCAGGTAGCAACTCTAATACTCAAAAAGGGAGCCGTTTACACAGTCGACAGAGAAAGGAGTTGGGCTGAGGCAGTGGCTATCCGCAATGGCTCAATATTATATGTTGGCAGAAATGATGGCCTCGCACCATACATAGGCCCCAACACCAGAATTATTGACCTCGAGGGGAAGATGGTTTTACCAGGATTCTTTGATGCCCACTGCCACGCTTCATTAGGGGCAGTGGCACTGACTAAAACAGCACAGCTCGTCGGCCTCAATTCAATTGAAACTTATGAGAAAGCAATTAGCAAGTTCGCTGCAGACAATCCCGACCTTCCCGTAATCCAGGGTAACGGCTGGAGTAATACAGCCTTTGGAGAGAAAGGGCCTCAAAAAGAGCTTCTGGACCGCTTAATAGCTGACCGCCCTATAGCTCTAACTTCGGAAGATGGCCACTCACTATGGGTTAATTCAAAAGCTCTTGAGATAGCAGAAATAACAAAAAACACACCAGACCCTCAAGGCGGAGCTGTCGAAAAGAATTCAGAAACAGGAGAGCCTACAGGGTTATTGAAAGAGAGCGCAATGGGCCTCGTGTACAGCAAAATTCCCGACTATTCAGTAGAAGATTACATGGAAGGGCTTACTTTATTTCAGAAGGCAGCAAACGCTGTGGGATTAACAACAGTACATGACCCTTTACTCTATCATAACCTGGGGAATATGCAGTACCCCTCAAGTGACAATGGTACACAGGCGATTGAAAAGCTTCGGAAAGAAAAACACCTTACACTTCGCTACAGGGGATCATGGGTAAACATACCTGAAAGAAGTGCGGCAGAGCAAATCGCAGCATTCATTGAAGCCCGCAAAAAATACACGGGTGATTTGTTTCAGGTTAATGCCGTGAAGTTTTTCGCTGATGGGGTGATTGAAGCAGGAACAGCCTATCTTCTTGAACCTTACACAAATAACCCTGACAGTTGCGGCGAGGAATTTAGTTTGGACCATAAAGCATTTCGGGAAGCCGTTGCTGCTTTTGATAAAGCCGGATTTCAGGTTCATGTTCACGCAATTGGCGATGCAGCAACACGTATAACACTTGACGCCTTTGAATATGCGCAGAGAGTTAATGGCAAGAGAGACTCTCGTCATAGCATAACCCATTTGCAGCTTGTTGCCCCCGAAGATGTAAAAAGGATGGCTGAACTTGGGGTTGTCGGCCTTCCACAACCATACTGGTTCATGAAAGATGATTATTACTGGACCCTCGAACTTCCGTATTTGGGAAAAGAAAGAGCAGATAAAGAATATCCAATGAAGAGCCTTATGGATGCGGGAGTCGTGATGGCCGCTGCGAGTGATTTCCCTGTGCCAAGCACTGATCCCTCTACTCATGAAGGAACTCCTTTTATGCATCCTCTGGCAAGCATTTACACCGGTGTAGTACGGTCAGCTCCAGGAGCAACAACAGACCCGGACAAGACGCTTAAAGAAGGTGAAAGTGGAGTATTATGGGCCGAGGAGAGAGTCAGCCTTGATGATATGATTACAAGCTCCACTATAAACGGCGCCTATGCAAATTTCCTGGAAAAGGAAACAGGTTCTATTGAAGTAGGGAAAAAGGCAGACTTAGTTGTTCTTGACAATAATCTTTTCGAAATCCCTGTGGAAAGGATCTTAGAGACGAAAATCGTAATGACATTGCTAGAAGGCGAAGTAATTTATCAACAGTAACCAAGTAGTTTCTAAAGTAATACTTATTCAAGCATAGGCTTATCTCAAGCCTATGCTTGAAGTAAATATGGCATAGCCGCCGAAAATGTAAAGCCCTATTAAAGCCAGTGCATACCAGCTAATAAATACAAAGGTTTTACGTTTCTGTCGCAACCTGAGTCCAGTAATAACAAGAAGATTCATTGCCACCACTATTACAGCAGTTATGAAATGAGTAGTTGACACGGAGGATAAAATAGGTTCGCTATAACTGACATCAACCAGCGCAATGACGGCAAGGTCAAGCATATTCGCACCTAATATATCAGCAACCGCCATATCTATAGCATTCAATCTCAAAGCAGCAATAGCAACTGCCAGCTCAGGCGCCGAAGTAGTAATAGCCAAGAATAAGCTCCCTACAAAGCTAGCACTCCAGCCTGTAATATCGCCGATTTCTTTGCCAACATACGATAACCATATTCCGGCCCCAACCACCACCGCTGCTGCCAATGCAAATTTGATATATATCGTCCTTCCTGAAACTCCACTATATTGGGAACAGTCAGTTTCTGCAGGCACCTGAGAGCTACGCTCAAGCTGCAGCACTCGCCTCATCCCCAGTAAATAAATTATAAGGATGATTATGCTTGGAACACCTATCCTCCCTAAAGTTAACCAGGAAATCCTTCCCCCGTACATTATGCCCCCTGCAGCAACAGCAGCAAGCACTATCCCCAATCCAGCAGATGCTACATGCCTTGGGCTTGCCTCAGTCAAAACCGGAGTACGGGCATGGAGGATATCCAGCAAAGCCAGGATAGAGAGATTAAAAAGGCAGCTTCCTAAAAGAGTCCCCAAAGCTAAATCAGGGGAGCTAACCAAAACAACTGAGCTCACACTGGTGACCAATTCAGGCATAGAAGTAATAGCAGCAAGGAATATCAGCCCTATCCATATCCGCCCCAAATTCGTCTTCTCGGCAATGACATCCCCATAGTGAGCTAGCTTTGTCCCAGCAAACAGAATCATGGCAAGGCATAGGAAGAATTTAAGCCAAACCAAGTAAACTAAACTCATACTTCAGAACCCAGACGCTAACAGTAATCATAGCACATAGGAGCGATATACAAAGAGCATAGTTGCCACAAAGTATATGGTATAACTACCATCGTGGGCAGGAGAGGTGACCGAGTGGCATAGGTTGTCTGCTTACCTTTATATTTATATTAATGTCTACACTTTGGTTAAATCAACCAAGAGTTAACTTAACCGATTTGGTTAAGTTAAAACCCCGACCGTAAGGTCGTGGGAAGTTTAGTAGAATAGACGGATATAGGCATACTCCTAGGATAATTTTCGGTGTTGGTACAGTAAATGAAGTAGGAAAGTTAGCTGAGGAGATTGCCAAAAACGAAAACTGCATAATAATCACCGATAAGGCTTTAAGGGAACAGTGATTAATCTTAAGCCGGCTGGGAAACATAACTAAACAGCCTCGGATAATAAAGGAGGAAAAATTGGCACTACAACGTTTATCAAGGGGAAAAGCGAACATGTACTTGTATGATTATAAGGCTGTACCTGCATTGAGGGTCAAATTAGGAGAGAGCTTTGTAATAGAGAGTGAAGATGCCTTGGGAGGGGCAATTCGAACACCAGATAAACTCCCAACAGGGGAGGTCGTGCTAGGCTTCGAAACTATTCCTGCCGAATTAAATCCGGTTGGTGGACCCGTTTACATCGAAGGAGTAGAGAGAGGAGACGTATTAGTCGTGAATATTGAAAAGATAATTGTTGACCTTCAAGGCTTCACCTGTTGGACTAATCACTCTGGTGGCATATTGGGGCCAGGTACATTTTGGCCCGAACTGGAACCGCCGTACTCACATATTATTAAACATCTTCTTGGGCCTAGTGGCACAACATCTGATGGGAAAGGCGTTCTTAATGAGTTCCAGAGTGATTTTAGGAAGGTGACTTGGGATCTTGCCCCCTTTGTTGGAACCTTAGCCACTGCCCCTGAACGCGAAATAGAATCGAGCTTGACTGGGCAGGGACCATATGGTGGAAATATGGACGTTCGGGATCTGAAAGAAGGAACAAAGGTTTACTTCCCTGTTTATCATGATGGTGGGTTATTGTTTAGTGGAGATGTCCATGGAAGCCAAGGAGATACGGAATTTTATGGTTTTGCCGACGAATCCAGAGCAGAGGTTACTTACAGTTGTGATGTTATTAAGAACAAAACGATTCCTAATCCCAGATTAGAGAAGGCTGACTCTATAATTACTTTGTGTAGTTATAGGCCATTGGAGGAGGCTGTTCGTAAGGCCATCTTCGACCTGATGGACTGGATGATTACTGATTACGGAATGAATCCTAAGGAGCCCTATATTCATATCAGTACAAATCCAGATTTCCGCATTAATGTTTATCAAATGGTTCCAATTGGGAGAATAAACTACACTGTCGGAGCAGAAATACCAAAGAAATATCTTTGGTATCAGGGGGCTTCTATATAATTAGAAATTAATTTGGTAAGTAAAGGGGCTATGTTTAACCTATTTCTGATAGAATAAAAAATTATGCAAAGAGACGAGCTGTTTCAACGGCGATACTTCGGCTTAGATTTTTAAGCGGCATACGGCCAACCCAAGATCTGAAATTAAGCTCTATTTTCTGAGGTGATGGGTTTTCTTTTAAAGAAGTAGAAGCTGGCTTGTTTTCTCATTCAGTTAACTCCCTATGGCAAGTTAACATCATCGCTAACCATACCATGAGTGTTACCGGTGTATCTCAAGCCTCCACAAGGCACACCTATGTCTCTTTAATGCTGAAGCAAGGGGTACACCCTAAGATAGTCCAGGAACGGTTAGGTAATGCCAGTATTCAGATAACTCTTGATACTTATAGCCACGTTACCCCCGAACTCCAAGAAGCGACAGCAGGAAGCTTTGAGAAATTGATGTCACCCAGTTATAATGGCCTCGTTGAAAATGAGGCTGTTGAAAACCACTATTAGCAAAAAATAGTTATGCCTATTAGAGTGCAGGTTTTCAACCTTTAATTTAACTATAAAAAGTGGGCAGGAGAGGTGACCGAGTGGCTGATGGTGCCGCTCTCGAAATTTGCTACCAGATGCCCTAATGAGTCATTTTAGCTACACACCAGTGCTTTCTTGCCTATCGGCAAGAGCTCATTTTACACATGGAGTTACTTTTGATAATAACCCGTTACATTCAGTCTATTAGCAAATTATTAGCAGAAATCTAGCTTCAGTTTGAATATGAGCCTTAAAGTGAGCCCAGAGGCTAATCAAAAGGGGGGTACCCCCCATTAGTATAGAGATACCCGACCGTGACCTATTTGAGTTTTGAGGATAGCCTGAAGTTATTTCGTGAAATTAGGTTCAACTAATTAGGTAGCAATCATAGAAGCTGCGCGCTTTACCATCGTTTCACATGCCTCCTGAGCTTGTACTATCGGCCGCAAAGTCCTTGTCGCTTTTCATTATCCGGGACTAGTGGGTTTTCACCGAAACTACATTTCCCTTGTTCTATGAGCTGACATATATGGCATTTCCTAACATCCCTTTAGGTATTCACAGCTGTACTACCATAATAGTTATCATAGTTGCTTTCAGAAGGAATCTCATCAGAGTTTTGAGCGGAAGTCAATAGGAAAAAGGTAAGATAAAGGGACGATTAGAAGGACAAAACAACCACGAGTTGACTTAACCCCTATATCTATGTAAATTTAGAGCTTATCAGCAATAATTCGAGCTAAGTTGCACAATCTTAATTAGTGCTCAACGACTAAATCGCCCTCCTTTATTACATATTTGATGTTTTCGTTATCCAGCAGGATATCTACATTATTACTGGGGTCCTTCTTGAGTACTAGTAAATCAGCCAATTTCCCCTTTTCTATAGTTCCAACCTTGTTATCAATCTCACAGGATTCCGCCGCCAGCTTGGTGGCTGAACTTATTGCTTCCAGTGGGCTAAGGCCCAACGTATCTACGAGGAGCTTCATTTCCCCAATATTATATTTCCCGAACGGTGTAAGGGGATCTACCCCAGCGTCAGAGCCCAGCAACACCTTTACGCCATTCTTAATTGCTCTCTCCCACCCATTGATCGTAGGCTGGGAAATCTTTGGTGTTGACCATGGCCCGACAAAATTGATCGACAGGGTTGGCGTGATGAAGATATTTTTATCAGCCATCTTCCTACACGTTTCGTTGTCTAATTCGCTACCGCTATCATCATCGCAGTGTTCAATCATATCTACTCCAAGTTCCACAACAGTCCTGACAGCTTCATAGTTCTCGGCATGGCACATTACTTTCAATCCAACCATGTGAGCTTCATTGACTATAGTTTGCATTTCTTCCCTTGTGTATTGAGTGTCCTCACACCTGTTCCTCCTCCATGATCCACCACCTGTTGCCAGGAACTTAACGTGGTCAACGTTCTGGCCAACTAATTTGCGCACGGCATTGCGAACTCCCTCCACCCCATCACATGTTTGAGCCCACGGATGACTTTGCTGCACCCATTCATCCGGAATGTCATATAGGTCTCTGCGCAGGGAATCACCATGCCCTCTTGTTCTGGAAAGAGCTAGACCACATGCTATTACCCTCGGGCCAGCTATCGCCCCTTCAGCTATTGCTCTTCTGAGCTGAATATCGTATCTTGACCCTCCACTCCGCACGGTGGTAAATCCATAGTCTAGAAGCTTCTCTGCTTCGCCAACTACTCTCATGGCCTGGAGATAGTTTGGAGTCGTAATCCAGTCTATAGGGTTATAGTTTGTTCTGCCAGTGAAGTGTAGGTGAGCGTCGAACAGGCCGGGCATGACAAAATACTCAGACAGAACGATCTGCTGAATACCTTCTTTCAATCTTATTGAATTCCTGTTGCATGCTTCTTCGATTATGCCATTCTTTACAAGTATCACTGTATCTTTTACTGGGGCGCCCCCATTCCCATCTATTAGGGTTGCCCCAATCAACACATATTCTTTCTCTAATTTCATATTGGCCATAGTGCTTGGGCCTCCTTTTTGATTGATAGCCTATTATATACTTTTTGTTAGAGGATTTTGTGTTGGTTGACCAATCACAATCGCATCCCCTCGGTGTGTTCTCGTATGATGCTTAGTATAATTTTGTTCCTCCTTTTCCGGTAACACGTTTTTTTGAGGCAACAATACCCCTTTCGGTAACATTAACTATGATTCAATTCGCGACGTTGCTCTACCAGTTGTGATTTGATGGCATTTAGCAGGAGTGTCGAATGCAATTGGAAGAGAATTAGATAACAAGAGGAACATCTCATGGGAAGAAGAACATATGCCGTCGGCCTATTAGCTCTGATAACATTAATAACATTTAGCCTTCCCCTAGCGTCCGCTTGTGCTGCTGCAAATGATACGCGTTCTGAGATGCGATGGGACGGTGTCTGGGACACCAGTTGGACCATAATGGAATATGGCGAATTCCAGACCTATCAATTCAAGATGACACTAATACAAACTGACAGTACGGTAGTCGGCACTTCAGATTACCACAATTGGACATTAAATGGCACAGTAACAGGTAATACGCTGACTGGCATATGGGCTGCGGATTTGCCGTCAGGAGCCCCACACACCTCCGGACAGATTCAGCTTACACTAGACCCTTCGGGAATAGATTTCGACGGTATTTTCAAAGGTGAGTATCATCATGAATGGGACCCGCGTTTCCAAGTTTATGGCACAAAACCAAGTTAACAGCAAAGTAGTCTGGGTGACTTGAAGAACAGGCACTATTAGAAGACTAGGACACACTTGGTACAAAGACTTCTACATATTCTAACCCCAGCTCCATTTAAGAAAACTCGAGCAATGTGCCAATGTCCACTCTTAACTATTTTATTGCACAAAAAGCCAAAACGTGCACTGCTGAGATCTCTCTGGGTCCTTACGATAAGACAGTTTGTGTTTTACCATAACGGTAAAGCCCAAAATTTGAAATGCCCCTCCCCTTTTCAGGCTCATTTTATATTAGGAAGAATTGCTATTTGACAGAAAATTGGCGCAGTTATAGAATGGTGAAAGGTAGCAATTTGGTGTAGACACTAATCGGATGAAGTGTGTTAACGAACGTAGGGAGTTTCCTCATATTTATAGTGAATAATATGGCATTCTCTTTGATTGTGTCAGGGCTTACTAAGAGCACGAAGCCGTAATATCATCGTTGTGGCAACTTTTTGGAATGAAAGTCGCATACAACCAGAGATCTGAGCTGTAAAATCTACTTGAAACGACGAAGAGCCAAAAATGCGGCAGAATACACGTACTAAAGGAGAAGACTATGAGAAAAAGTAGACTTCTAGTTCTATCTATTGTAAACCTGATTGGATTCTTAGGTACAATTATAGTTAATGGGCTCGCCAATGCTCTTCCCATAAACAATAAGACGACTGGCGCGTTGTCTGATCAGTATCCCAACTTATTTGTGCCAGCAGGATTGACTTTTGCTATTTGGGGTTTAATATATCTACTGCTGGCTATCTTTGTTATATATGAGTTGATCATAGCCGTCAGAAAGGATACGCAGAAGTCATCTTTCATTGAGAATATCGGGGTGCTATTCTTTATCTCCTGTCTGGCAAATATCGGCTGGATTTTCGCCTGGCATTACGAAATATTACCTCTGTCCTTAGTTTTAATGCTTGCAATATTGGGGTCTCTAATAGCAATCTATTTACGATTACACATTGGTAAAGCAGACGCAACCAGAATTGAAAAATACCTGGTACATCTTCCTTTTAGCGTGTATCTTGGCTGGATAACCATAGCCACAATCGCCAATGTTACCGCTCTGCTGGTTGATGTAAATTGGAATACTCTTGGACTTGGTGAGCAATTCTGGGCGGTAGTGGTTATTGTTGTCGGAATAGCAATTGCGTTGAGTATACTCTTCATACGAAGAGATATATTCTACTGTCTTGTCGTCGATTGGGCATTACTTGGCATACTATTGAAACGCCTTGCGGTCGAAACGATACCTGATCAAAGCGTAATAGTCACCACCATTTTTGGTATGGTGCTCGTCTCTGTTGGAATAATAATCCAAGGAGTAAGAAGGAAAATATATTAGATAATTCTTCCTATTGCTGCCTCTATCTATTTGTAAAATAACGCTTGCAATTGGATATCGAAAGGTATCTTTATCATCGGGAACACCAGCGGGACCGGGGTTGGTCTTGCTAACTCCTTACCATCGCTTGTTTGTTCCGTGAATATAAGCAGGTATTCTAAGGACAATCTGAACAAAGTCTACCAGGAAGAAGATAACACCTGCAGCAATAGTAATGATTCTCGTTTTCTTTACCCAGCAGTCAATTCAGACCATAGTTTCTGTCGTATTCCTATAGAAATACCAATAGCAATACCAGCACCAAGGCCTGCTGCTAAACCAATTGCATACCCATCCACTAACATTAACTCCTATTCGTATTTTGAACTTTAATATTACCTAATCACATCCGTAGTCTAATTTCCTCAGGAGTCACATTTTCTACCTGTATATTGAGTCCATCTATTCTTATCGTGCTTTGTCCCTTCGGAAAGTAAAGGTTCCAAGAATAACCTCGGTAAACGAATTCCCATTTTATTTGCACAATAGAGAAAACGTCCTCATTTGGCATACCAGCATAAACAACGCGGTCTTTACCTAATCGTAAGTGATGAGTATCTCCGACCGATAGAACAACTGTATTATCCATTTTCCCTCAGCAAACGTCTTAATTTCTATTCAATTATATCGCATCGAGCCTGAGCGAGCGCACCAACCAGAGAACAGGCACCGGAGACTCCGAAGAAATACCACGCATCATCTGCAGTGAGGCACTAGTTTAGTTCCTGCATATTCGGGTCAATTCCCCATTGGGTACAGTGAGATGGTCCCAAAAATTCGGACAGGGTGTTGAGAGTGGGTTCTGCTCCTGTGGACTTGCCCCCCCCTGTTGCGGTGGAAAAGAGAATGTATTTGCAGATACAGGCTACCGTCCAGGCCTGAAGTAAGAGGTACACCCTAAGATAGTTCAGGAACGGTAAGGTCATGCCAGTATTCAGATAACTCTTGATACTTATAGCCACGTTACCCCCGGACTCCAGGAAGCGACAGCAGAAAGCTTTGAGAAATTGGTGTCACCCAGTTATAATGGCCTCGTTGAAAATGAGGCTGTTGAAAACCACTATTAGCAAAAAATAGTTATGCCTATTAGAGTGCAGGTTTTCAACCTTTAATTTAACTATAAAAAGTGGGCGGGAGAGGTGACCGAGTGGCTGATGGTGCCGCTCTCGAAAAGCGGTGGGCAGTTTTATGCCTCGTGGGTTCAAATCCCACCCTCTCCGCCAGTTTCAGAAGTTAAGATGATATTTTAGATATTGCTGAATACCCAGGAGCAAATAAGTCTCGCGGAGAGGTGCTAGAGTGGCCTATCAGGCGCGCCTGGAGAGCGCGTGTCGCCTTTGGCGACCGTGGGTTCGAATCCCACCCTCTCCGCCAATATTCTACATAATGCGTGAGTGGATGTTGTACTATGCAGAGAACACTTCGTGTAACCAAAAATTAGGCAGACTTCGTTCAGGCAAAAATGTTTAAAACTCCAAAAGTCGGTTTATCTTTAAGTGGCGGCGCTGCCCGTGGCTTAGCTCACATTGGAGTAGTGAAAGCTCTGGAAGAAAAATCCATACCCATTGATATGATAAGTGGCACAAGCGCTGGAGCGTTAATAGGCGCTTACTATGCCAAAGAAAGAAATGTAACTGCGCTAGAGGAGATAGCACTGGGGATGGATTGGAGAAAATTAGCTCGCCTGGTTGACATGAACTTAATATCACCATGGAAAGGATTTATTCAGGGGCAAAAAATTAAAGCTTTTTTGATTTCCCTTATTGGGGACATAAAGTTTAAAGACTTAGAAATACCACTTGCGGTTGTCACCACCGACGTTGAAACAATGGAGGAGTTTATCATCAAAGAAGGTTCAGTAATAGAAGCAGTGAGAGCAAGCATATCGATGCCGGGGGTATTCACGCCAGTGAGATGGCATAACAGATTATTGATTGATGGCGGGGTAGTCAATCCCATGCCTGTAGATGTGGTTCGCAGTATGGGAGCAGATATAATTATTGCCTCAAACACAATTGGTCCTGCTCAACAAAGAAAAAGCGAACAACATACTGGAAGCAAAGTCGAAGCAAAACTAAACCTTTACCTTGAGAGCACACGCTTATCGGCACTAAAGAAGAGAATTGACAATTTAGCACGCCAGGATAAGGATAAAATTAAGATTCTTGATGACCTTTACAATATTGCCAAAAGCAAAATTTATACCCTCAGGGGAGGAACAGAGCCAAAGACTCCAAATATATTTGATATTATGACACGGTCAATACACGCCATGGAATATAAACTAAGCAAATCAGCACTAAAGCCCGCTGATATAATTATAAATCCAGATATCAGCCACATTGGAACATTTGAATTTCACAGCGCAGAAGAGGCTATATCGCAGGGATATAAAGCCGCCCATATTATGTTGCCAGAACTGCAAAAAAAGATTCGTTGTTCAAGGTTAATACCTATGATAAGATTACCTTACAGCCATGGTAAGCACCGATGAACTCAAATACTGGGTAGGTTTCTCTTTGATACCTGGAATTGGCAGAGTAAGACTCTCACAATTAAAAGAGCATTTTGGCAATTTACGGGATGCATGGAAAGCCCCCGAAGGAGAATTGAGACAAGCAGGATTAGATTCGCGAAGCATAGAGACCTTGCTTCTGCTATGTCCTAAAATTGCCCTGGGTGCTGAGATGGAAAAACTGGAACGCTACAAGGTAAAAGCACTCACCTGCGAAGATCCTCGTTATCCCCCAAAGTTAAAGGAGATTTATGACTACCCCCCGCTGCTATATATCAGAGGCAATCTCATGCCTCGCAAAGATGAACCCTGCCTTGCTGTGGTAGGTACCCGTCGCCCTAGCATATATGGACGGCAAGTGGCTGAAGAGATCACAACTGATTTAGCAAGAAGTAAAATCACAGTTATTAGCGGGCTAGCCAGGGGAATCGACTCCATAGCTCATCGAGCTGCCTTAGGGGTCGGAGGCAAAACCATAGCCGTTCTTGCTTCTGGCTTAGACATTATCTATCCTGCTGAAAATGCCAGGTTAGCTCAAGCCATTATGGAACAAGGGGCTTTAGTAAGTGAGCACCCTCTAGGCATCAAGCCCAGAGCTGAAAGTTTTCCGCTACGCAATCGGATTATGAGTGGTTTAAGCTTGGGTGTATTGGTAGTGGAGGCTAGAGAAAGAAGCGGAGCGCTAATTACTGCCTTTCAAGCGCTGGAGCAGAATCGGGAGGTTTTTGCTATCCCTGGCAGCATCCTCTCTCCAACCAGTAGAGGAACTAACCACATTATTCAAGAAGGAGCCAAATTAGTTCGCAATTGCACCGACATTATCGAAGAGTTAAACTTATCCGTGGCCGCTCCTCAACAACTGGAAATTAAAGAATTTCTTCCAGCTAATAACGTTGAATCAGCGGTGTTAAAACAACTGACTTCCGAGCCAAAACATATAGATAAAATTTGCCGCCACAGTGGCCTGACCATGCCAGAGGTAAGCAGCACGCTGGCCATCCTGGAGTTGAAAGGAATAGTTAAACAAGCGGGGAGTATGAATTATGTGCTGGCTCACGAAATTAAGACTGGGTAAATAATGGCAAAGAAATTAGTTATCGTTGAGTCGCCGGCTAAGGCCAGAACTTTAAGTAGAATCCTGGGTCGTAGCTACAGCATCAAGGCATCATTGGGGCATGTACGTGATTTACCCAAGAAAAACCTGGGAGTAGATATAGACAAAAATTTTACCCCAAAATACGTCACTCCACAGGGAAAAAGAAAGATAGTTAAAGAAATTAAAGAGGCAGCAAGTAAAGCCAACTCTATCTACTTAGCTACCGACCCTGACCGCGAAGGAGAAGCAATCTCCTGGCATCTGGTTAATGCAGCCAAATTAGATGAGAATAAAGCACCCATTCACCGCATAGTTTTTCATGAGATAACCAAGGAAGCAATAGAAAAAGCATTTAAGAATCCTCTCACCATTAATATGAATCTGGTTAATGCCCAGCAAGCCAGGCGTATCCTCGATAGGCTTGTTGGCTATAAACTGAGCCCACTCCTGTGGAAAAAGGTGCAGAAAGGCCTCTCCGCAGGCAGGGTTCAATCAGTAGCAGTGAGAATAATCGTTGACCGTGAGCAGGAAATTCAGGGCTTCAACCCCGAAGAGTACTGGACCATCGAAGTCGAGCTAGCTCCACTTGAAGAGATGGAAACAAAATTCATGGCTAAACTCACAGCTTTAGCCGATGGCACCAAATTAGCTATCCATGATAAAGAGAGAGCAGATGAAATTGCCGCTGATTTAGAAAATGCTGAATACGCAGTTAAATCAGTACAAACTAAGCAGCTATCTCGCCGGCCGGCTCCAGCTTTCATCACCAGCACTCTACAACAAGAAGCTTGGAGAAAGATGCATTTTACAGCCAAGCGCACTATGGCTATTGCGCAACAGCTCTACGAAGGTTTGCCTCTTGGCGAGAAGGGGTCAACAGGACTTATTACTTATATGCGCACGGATTCCACCAATGTGGCCGCATCTGCCATAACCGAGGTGAGAGATTTCATTAAGGAGAATTACGGCAATGTTTTTCTGCCAGCAAAGCCACGATATTTCACTAAGAAGGTGCAGTGGGCGCAGGAAGCACATGAGGCAATTCGCCCTACAAAGATTTACTGCAGGCCAGAGCAAATCAAGCCATTTCTTACCACAGAGCAACTAAAACTCTATGACCTTATTTGGAAACGCATGGTGGCAAGCCAAATGTCACCAGCTTTATACCGCATAACCAGCGCAGAGATAAAGACAAATCTTACGAAGCAAAAAGGCTATCTACTCAAAGTATCCAGCTCCACTCTTAAATTTCCCGGTTTTATGACTATCTATAGCGAAGGCAGGGATGAAGAGCACCAAGACGGTTTTGTTGCCTTACCCAAACTGGAAGTCAATGGCAAATTAAGTTACCAGGGAGTCTTTCCAGAGCAACACTTCACTCAGCCACCATTACGCTATACCGAAGCAACATTGATAAAGGCTCTGGAGCAGAAGGGAATCGGACGCCCCAGCACTTACGCTCCCATCATATCTATTATTCAAGACAGGGAATATGTGTATAAAACGGATGGCAAATTTTATCCGCATGAACTAGGCGTAATTGTCAGCGGTATTTTGACCAAACATTTTGCCAAGATTGTCGACCCCAATTTCACAGCACAAATGGAGAAACAACTGGATGCTATAGCTGAGGGTAAGCAGGAATGGATATCCCTGTTGAAGGATTTTTACTTTCCTTTCGAAGAGACACTACATAAAGCTTCAATCAACATAGATAAAATCGACATGACTAAGCCTACTGACGAAATCTGCCCCAAATGCGGCCGTCCCATGGTAATAAAGGTAGGGCGATTCGGTAAATTTCTGGCCTGTAGCGGCTACCCCGAGTGTAAAACAGCAATGCCCTATCTAATCAAGATAGGAATCCCCTGCCCACAGTGCAACAGCGAACTGGTGCAAAGAGTCAACAAAAGGAGAAAAACATTTTACGGATGCAGCAACTACCCAAACTGCAAATTTGCTACAAGCTATAAGCCCATCCCTCAATCCTGCTCTAGCTGTGGTGGGCTCATGGTATCATATCGCAAAGTCTGGGCGAAATGTGTATCCTGTGGATATAAAATTAAACTATCAGAACTAGAGGAAAAAGAGAAGGAGGGAGCAGTTGCATGAAAATTCTGGCTATTAATGGTCCAAATTTAAACATGCTGGGAAAGCGAGACAATGAAATATACGGAGAGAAGACTTTAGCCGAAATCGATTCCCTGCTGGAAAAACAAGGTGAGGCACTAAATGTGGAGATAGCAACCTTCCAGTCTAACAGCGAAGGTAGCCTTATAGATTTTATTCAGCAACAAGCAGATTCAGCCGATGGCATAATCATCAACCCAGGAGCTCTTACCCACTACGGTCGCTCCCTGTGTGATGCTTTAGCCGATACCAGGCTCCCTGTAATTGAAGTACATTTATCCAATATCTATGGACGTGAGGATTGGAGAGCAAAATCCGTAATATCTCCCATCGCCAAAGGGCAAATCAGTGGTTTAGGCTGGAGAGGTTATATCGCCGCCCTGCGAACTTTAGTAAGCGAACTAAAAGGAGAAATTTGGCCATAAACCGACTGCAAAAGCTATGGCCCACGATTAGCGAAAAAGGCTTAGATAGCTTTCTAGTCTCTCAATATGAAAACCATCGTTACCTTTCTGGATTTACAGGTTCATCAGGATGGCTGCTTATTTCAGCTAGCCGCACTATTCTGGCTACAGATTCTCGCTATACAGAACAAGCCAGACAGGAGACACAAGGCTTCGAAATCATACAGGTCAGTGGGGAATTAGGTAACTGGCTCCCCGCGTTAGTATCTGATATGCAATGTCATAGATTAGGCTTCGAGGCAACTCACCTTTCATTCGCCACTCATCAAAAACTTAGCGAAGCGATAAAAGCAAAGCAGTTCAAGATAAAGCTTATTCCTACTACTAACCTCGTGGAATGTCTCCGCTCTGTAAAAGAAGCTGAGGAATTAGAATTTATCCTGAAAGCATCGGAGCTAACCGATGCCGCTTTTGAACATGTAAAAGCGGTACTCCACCCAGGAATAACAGAAAAAGAAGTAGCCTGGGAGATTGAGAGTTTCCTCCGCCAGAATGGGAGTGACGGTATAGCCTTTGATTCTATTGTGGCCTCAGGCCCCAATTCAGCTTTACCTCACGCCAATCCAACAGAAAAAGCAATACAGCCTGGGGAAGCTGTGTTAATTGACATGGGGGGCAAGTTCCATGGCTACTGCAGCGACTTTAGCCGTACTTTATATTTGAGCAATGACCTGAAGGCCATCAACCCTCAGTTATTAGCCATTTACAATATCGTTTTAGAAGCACAACTTACGGCTATAGACAAAATCGAATCAGGCATGACTGCCGCCCAGGCAGACCAAATATCTCGTAGCGTTATCAAGCAAGCTGGCTATGGTGATGCCTTTGGCCATGGCTTAGGTCATGGTGTTGGTATGGCAATACATGAGCTCCCCACGCTATCTTCCAATTCAACAGATTTACTTGCAGACAACATGGTTTTCACCATAGAACCCGGGATTTACATTGCTGGGTTAGGTGGTGTTAGAATTGAAGATACGGTGATTCTAGAGAAAGGCAAGCCTAAAATGCTCACCAGGTCAGCAAAGGACAGCTTCAAGCTATGAGTTTTCAGCGCTCGGAAAACCAAAACCTGAATGCCTATAGAGAAAGAAGGAAGACTATTTTATGATTGATGCAGGCCAATTGAGAAAGGGAAGCACCATAGAATTAGATGGGAAGATATATCAAATTACTGATTACCGCCACATCAAAATTGGGCGTGGGTCAGCCCAGATTCGATTACGACTTCGCGATATTCGGAGCGGCAATACCACCGAACGCTCTTTCCAGGCCAGCGACAAATTTACACCAGCTTTTCTGGAGCGCCGTTCAGTACAATACCTGTACAATGACAACAGCCTTTACTATTTCATGGATAACAAGAGCTACGAGCAAATAACGCTGACCACAGACCAGGTCGGGGATGCAATAAACTACCTGAAAGAAGGGCTTAACCTGGAGATTTTAACTTACAACAGTGAGGCTGTAAGCATAGAATTGCCTACTACCGTAGAACTTCAGGTAATAGAAACAGAGCCAGGATTCAAAGGAGATACAGCTACTGGCGGTAATAAGCCAGCAAAACTAGAAACGGGCATCATCGTCCAGGTTCCTCTTTTTATCACTGTAGAGAACACCATCAAAGTTAACACCCGCAACGGCGAGTATCTGGAGAAGGCAAGTTGATAAGAGCCGATTTACATGTCCATACTTGCTACTCCATAGATTGTTGTACGCCTTTGGAAGAGATAGTCAAGCACTGCCTTGAAACGGACATAAATTGCCTTGCCGTAACCGACCATGACACTATCGCTGGCGCCTTGAAACTGAGGGAAATAGCTCCTTTCAAAATAATAATTGGTGAGGAAATTGATACATCCGCAGGCGAGCTGATAGGGCTATTTCTCAACGAAGAAATTCCTCCAGCGTTATCACCCCAAGAAACAATAGCACGAATCAAAAGCCAGGGAGGGCTAGTTGACATTCCACATCCATTTGGCCGCTGGCCCGGCTACAATTGTAAGAAATTAAGAGCACCTGAAATTATATCGCAGGTCGACATTATTGAAGTTTTCAACTCCGCTACCCTTCTCCCTAGCTCCAAGAAAGCCTGGAATCTGGCTCTAAAGTATAATCTCGCTCCCAGTGCAGGAAGCGATGCCCATACGCTAGATGAAATTGGCAGAGCATATGTAGAAATAGCTGAATTTGATAGCCCTGCTGGCTTCTTAGTTAGCCTGTCTCAAGGCTTAACATTCGGCCGCAGAACAGGCCTCATGGCTCACCTCACCGCCACTTGGGCAGCATGGGTAAAGGCAAGAAAAGAACATTGCTAAACATCGCCTGGTTCTCCACAGGAAGAGATGAAGCTGCACGACAGCTCCTGCAAGCTGTGCAGGAAAATATGTCTACAGGTGACATAAAAGGAGAAATTAGCCTTGTTTTCAGTAATCGGGAACCTGGGGAATCACAAGAAAGCGACTCATTCTTTGACATGGTTCGCAGCTATGGCATCTCCCTTAGCTGCTTCTCTTACAGGAAATTCAAACGCCTCATCCCGGAAGAAAATGGAGCAAAAGGAAGTAAAAAACAATCTCAAGAAGACTGGCGCCTCAAGTATGATAGAGAAGTAGCCAGGAGGATTGATGAATTCTCTCCTGACCTTTGTGTTCTCGCTGGTTATATGCTTATCATAGGTAAAGAGCTATGCCAGAAATACAATATGCTCAACCTCCATCCAGCAACTCCAGACGGACCAACAGGAAGTTGGCAAGAGGTAATCCGGGCATTGATAAAAAGCAAAGCCAGAGAGAGTGGTGCAATGATACACCTCGTAACTCCTGAATTAGATAGAGGGCCAGTAATTAGCTACTGTCTTTTCCCTATCAAAGGCAAGCCTTTTGACCAGTACTGGCAAAGAAACGATAAAGAAACGTTGTTTAAGCTTATTCGCCAACACGAGCTTGTGCGAGAATTTCCTCTCCTTATTTCCACTCTTAAAGCAATAAGCCATGGGGAAATAGCCATACGAAACGGCAAGATACTTGATGCCCAAAAAAATATCACCCAGGGGTATAATCTCACAGAGGAAATAAATCGAGAGGTAGAGGCAGATTTAATATGACCAGGTTAATATGTTTTGACCTCGAGGGTCCTTTAGCTCCCCAGGATAATGCTTACGAACTAATGAAATTATTCCCTAATGGCGGGAAGATTTTCGAAGTCATCAGCAGATACGATGATTTATTAACCCTGGAAGGCAGGGAAGGCTATGAACCAGGTGATACTTTATCTCTTATAGCACCTTTCCTGGCATGGCATGGCATAAAAGAAAAACAAATTGCCAACATGGGGCAGGAAGCCAAATTAACTCCAGGCGCCTCCGAATTGATATCCCTGTTAAAATCTCGAGGCTGGCAAATATTGTGTATTAGCACCAGTTATGAACAGTACGCCTTCACAATCACACAAAGGCTGGGAATTCCAGTTCAAAATGTAGCCTGCACTTCCTTTCCCTTAGATCAAATTTGCCAATTATTAAATCAGGACGATTTCGCTTTACTAAAGCGAGCCGACGAGGAACTCGTGACACTCACCCCCAGGATAGATGACGCCAAAATCAAGGAATCACTGGACAAATTCTACTGGCATGAATTGCCCAGGACAAATTCAGGGGCAATCATAAACAAAATCAAACCCGTAGGTGGAAGGCGCAAATTAGAGGCATTAGAAAATTTCGCCACAAAGCTCGGCAAACCACTCTCTTCCTGGGTAGCAGTAGGAGAT
Organism: uncultured Dehalococcoidales bacterium; assembly: GCA_964509565.1. GTDB lineage: Bacteria > Chloroflexota > Dehalococcoidia > GIF9 > AB-539-J10 > JAGMDB01. The sequence continues at coordinate 36,025 of CAZDXE010000005.1, forward strand.
AGCATCACTGACTTCAAAATGCTTCAAGCTGTGGGCAAAACCGGAGGCCTGGCTATCGGATTCAACGCCAATGAATATGTCTTACCTTACTGCACTATGAGCCTGGCATCCACCCACCTGGATGATCTGCGGGTGGCTCTGGAATCCTGGGAGCAGGGCAAGAGACGAGCAGTTAGATTGACAGTTATGGAAAAGGAAAAAATCGGCGGACAAGGGGAGAGAAAATATTTCCACTGGCTAGCCGACACTGAAAATATATCCAGCCCTTTGGAAATTCACAGGAGAATTCGACGCCTGGTCAGAGAGGAAGCTGCTAAACTGGGCTAAACTAAATTCGTCACCCTTTATTTCTTAATAATTGCTATTTTATATCAGATGAGCTACTTCATAGCTATCCCAAATCGCCCCCATTATATTGCGTGGCTCTCTACAATCTCCCAGTGCATGCAAATGAACAACCTTTCTTCTCAAGGATTCGTATAATTTATCATCAGGTTTCAATCCTATCGCCAGAACTACAGTATCGGCTTGAACCGTCCTTTTCTTAAAGATTTCATTACTGATGATAGCACCCTCGGCAATCACTTCTTGAATACCTGTATTAGTCAATATATTCACATTATTCGCGGCGAGCAACTCCAGAAGCATCATTCTATTTTCATGAGGAACTGGAAGGCCAGCAATCATCAATTCAGGCAGTATTTCTACTATCGTCACCTTTGTCCCTTGCTTTGCAAGCCACAACGCTGTTTCACAGCCAATCAGTCCCCCACCTACTACAACCACTGAATCGCCTGCCTTCTCCTTGCCAAGCAGTAAATCCATAGCAGTAACGACATTTGACCTTTCAATACCCAGTATGTCTGGCTTAATAAAACTTGAGCCAGTCGCAACAAATACCTCATCAGGATTCTCCCTCTCAACGAGCTCTGGAGTCACTTTTGTCTCAAGTTTGATCTCTACTCCTAGCTTCTGCAATTGAGTTTTATACCAGTCATTCAATCTCCGCAAGTCTTTCTTAAAATCAGGGACAGAGGCTTCGATTAAATGCCCCCCAAGAGATTTCCCTTTTTCATATAAAGTTACTTTATGCCCCACAAGTGCTGCGACTCTGGCTGCCTCCATACCTGCTACGCCACCCCCAGCCACAAACACCTTCTTTGGCTTCAAGGCAGGTCTTAATTGACACAACCTCTCTCTGCCAGTAGCGAAATTTACTGCACAGGATAGAGTTTTCCCTGCCATTATCCTCCCCATACAACCATCATGACAGCCAAGACAGGGACGAATATCCTCTGTCTTTCCTTCCTGAGCTTTTATTGGCCAGTCCGGGTCAGCTAAAAGCGCTCTACCTAAGACAACCATGTCTGCTTTGCCCTCTTCTATTATTCTTTCTGCTAATTCTGGAATTCCAAGCCTACCAACGGTCAAAACTGGAATTTTCACCACTTTCTTAACTTTCTCCGCCATATCTACCATACACCCATGTTCCTGATACATTGGCGGATGAGCCCAATACCAGCTTTCATAACAACCAGCGTCTACATGTAATGAGTCAAAGCCTGCTTTCTCCAACAATTCAGCCATCTCAAGTCCTTCATCAATATCTCGGCCCGCTTCCTTGTATTTCTCGCCGGGGAGTATTCCTTTGGCATTTGTTCCCTTCATATAATGCTTGAGACCAAATCTGTATTGTACTGGAAAGTCTTTCCCCACTGTCTTTTTGATTATATTTAGAGTTTCAATTGGTAATGTGAGCCTGTCTTTCAAATCTCCGCCAAATTTATCCGCTCTTCTGTTCCAAACAGCAGTGGTAAACTGGTCAAAAAGATAGCCTTCGTGGCCATGTAGCTCAATTCCGTCAATACCTGCTAGCTTCAGTATCACAGCCGCTTCACCAAATGCTTCTACCAATCTTTCCACTTCTTCCAGTGTGAGTTCTTTACAGGTAAGCGCAGGGTCCCAGTAGTTTGGGACAGCAGAAGCTGAGACTGGCTGGCTACGCAGTTCAGAAAGCGATGCGGTACGGCCATAGCCCGCTGTTAGTTGTATAAATATTTTTGCTCCAAAAGAATGAACAGCCTCGGATAATTCAGCAAAAGAAGACAGAGCTGCTGAACTAACCAATGGCTGCCCGTACACCAGAGGATCTATATCATTTTCCACCTTAAAAAGGCCGCTTATTATTAAACCAACACCACCTTTCGCTCTCTCAACATAGTAATCTATAGCTCGCTGAGTGAGACTTCCATCAGAATTTATCATCCCAATAATTTCCATCGGAGCCATCGCTATCCTGTTCTTAATGGTTAGCTTTCCTACATTGACTGGTTCAAACAACTTTAAAAACGCCTCGTTCACTTCTGCCATCCATTAATAAAAACTTAAACTCAGTACACCACCCATCACACTCTATTATAGCCTGTGTTTACTTGCCTTTTAGATTTCGTCATATCACCTTTTCGAAACGTACAATGTATGATATTGTACACTTTACGGTACTGAATTTGAAAAAACTGACACAACTACTAATAATGAACTCTCAATCGATTAAGTTATAAGACAGATGTACAGTATAGAAATAATTGGCATGGGCGCAATTAACACCGATTGCTTATGTCAGGTGAGGGAAATAGTTACCGATGGTGAATCCGTAATCGACCACATCAAAGCAGCACCGGGTGGTTCGGCTGCCAACACCGTCTATGGATTGGCCAAGCTGGGGATAAGAGCAGGGTTCATCGGTGCTACAGGTGATGATACGGAAGGCAGAACTTCCATACGGGACTTCGAATCTGTAGGGGTGGATACCAGCGAGATCCAAATCAAGAAGGGAGAGAAGACGGGTTACGCACTATGCCTCAGCGACAAGCTAAGTAAGCGCTCCATCTATATTCTGCCTGGAGCCAACAATTTGCTCGATTGGCAGGACATAAATCTGGATTATGTAAACCAAACTAAAATGATTCACCTCTCCTCCTTTGTAAACGACAAGCAATTCAGTATTCAAACTGAGTTAGTAGAAAAGCTGCCAGCGTCAGTCAAAATCAGCTTTGCTCCAGGAATGCTTTATGCCACCAAGGGAATAAAGCCCTTGTCTCCATTACTGGCCAAAACGCACATTCTCTTCACTAATAGAGAGGAAATGGAACAATTAACCAGTATGGACTTCAGCGCTGGAGCAAAGAAATGTCTCAGCCTGGGTTGCCAAATTGTCGTAGTTACACTCGGCAGAGGATTACCCTTAGCATCAGGAAAAACTTTTAGCAGCTATATTTGCCACGCGAGCAGAGAATATAAAATTGAACCCCAAAAACAGCTCAGGAAAGCTCCACCAGAAGCCACTGGGGCTGGCGACGCCTTTGCCACTGGCTTCCTTTTCGGCTTTCTCAAGGGAAGGAGCCTGGAGCAATGCGGGCAACTGGGAGACATGATAGCTCGCCATGCATTGAGCAAAACGGGTGCCAGAGAAGGTCTCCCTGCCTTACCAGAGATTTGCACATCTTAGCCACGTCTTCCAACTGCCAGAATCAGCAATCAGTAAAGAATTGCAGGCATCCTTAAAAGGATGCCTGCAATTCTCAGCCATATTAAATGTCGCAGCCAAGATTTAAACTAGCCATCTAAAATCTACTTAAATGCTTGAGCACTTCTTGCCCCTGGAGTATCAGTGTGCACTACCTCGCGGTCCGCAATTTCCAACGCTTTATCCAGAATCCCCATGCCTTCATCCACTTGCTCTTTTGTGGTGATCAGTGGCGGGGCAACCATGATAGTGTCATACCAGCAAGCCGTGTATAAACCACGCTTCGACGCCTCCGCTATTATTCTATCCGTCATGAGAACCTTGTGAAATTTATCAGCCTTTGTATCGAACCTCTCTTTCGTCTTCCTGTTCTTCACTATCTCAAGAGCCCAGAAGTGTCCTATACCTCGCACATCCCCGATACATTCATGGCGGTCACCCAACTCATACAATTTCTTTTCCAGGTATTCACTAACCGTCTGAGGAAGTCCTGTTGCCATAAGTTTCTTATATTCTGCTACCGCGGGCGCTATCGCTGATAGGGCAAGCGGGTGGAATGAATATGTATGCCCATGACACATCATTTCTTCCTCAAAGTAATCCTTGACCTTTCCCGTTGTTACTGTAATTCCGACAGGGGTATATGCAGCTGTGCACCCCTTTGCTGTGGTCAATATATCAGGCATAACATCCCAGTTTTGCATAGCCCAGACGGGCCCCGTACGATACCAGCCACTCATCACTTCGTCTGCAACAAGCAATACTCCGTTTTCGTCACAAATCTTCCTTAATCGGGGGAAATACTCTGGCGGCGGAACTATTCTGCCATTCGTGCCCACTACAGGCTCAACAAGCACCGCAGCCACATTACCTTCTTCCTTAATCATGTAATCTACATATTCAGCACATTGTATATTACAGCCAGGGTAACTTAGCCCAAACGGGCACCTGTAACAGTAAGCGTCTGGAGCAAAACGCACACCCGGTACCGTACATCTTGCCCGTTCTGCATACCAGCGCCTCGGATCCCCCGTAAATGTAACGCTAGCAGCAGTGCCCCCATGGTAGGAATGGTATCTTGAAATTACCTTATAATTCGGTGACATATACTGTCTCAGTATCTTTAGCGCCGCTTCGTTCGCCTCAGTCCCGGATGTGGAGAAGAAAAACTTGTCCAGTCCCTTGGGCATCACCGCAAGCAAAGCTTCAACTGCGTTTGCTGCTGATTCCTGCATAAATCCCGGCGCTATGTAAGGCATCTTCTCAGCCTGTTTAACTATAGCTTCGATTATTACCTTGTTTTTATGGCCAAGATTGGAACACATTAATTGCGATGAGAAATCGAGGTAACGCTTATCATCCTGGTCATACATGTAGACGCCTTCGGCGTCTTTAATGAACAACGGTTTCTTCCACCCCTTTTGTGCTCTCCACGTGCCATAAGTATGCTCTGTTAACGACTTAAGTATTTCTTCCGTTTTGGCCATTTTCAGTTCTCCTCTTTAGATTTACTTGGGTTTATATTCAGGCGCTGACTTATATTCGCTTTTATAATTTATGTTTTTCAAGTACGGGCAAGTATCCCCACAAGCTTTTGAAAGACCACATTTTATTGCGCTATGGCCATCGTCCCACTCACTAATAAAAGCATTAACATGCCGCAACGGGCAATGCACACGACGAGTCTTAATCAATTTAGCCATAACTTAATTCTCCTTAAACAACGATTTCAATTTGAGAATACGCTCATTTCTCTTCTTAGCTATTTTTTCAAAAACTCGAGGCACATCCGCCATCAAAGATTTCGAAACCCTCGCTGCATCCACATAGAACTTCACGATTTTCTCTTCCAGTACTACAGCCATGCTTAAAGCATCGGCATAACTTACACCCTCAGGCAGCTTAGTTTCAATAGAATAATCATCTGTATCTATGCCTTTAAAGGAATAACAGCCTTCAATTGCATCGCTGATAACTCCATAATAAGTCCTCTGCACCTGCGTTATGTTTTTGTCGTTTTCCCTGGCAAACGACAAAAACTCCTCCTTCCCGTCCGCATACTTTTGGGCCAGGTTTGCATAGAATTTCGCCGATTCGCCCTCGAGTTCTCTGGAAAAACTTATAGCTTCAGAAGCCGTATTTAGCTCCATTGACAATTACCTCCTTATTTATAGCCACCTTTGGATAACAACCTTGCTTTCAGTGAAGAAACGAACAGCTTCTTGCCCCTGCGTATGTAATGTACCGAAGAAGGAATCCTTCATCCCGCTGAAGGGGAAGAATGCCATAGGCGCTACTATCCCAACATTTATGCCCACGTTACCACTGATAACATCATATTGGAATTGCCTGGCAGCCTTACCACTTGCAGTAAAGATAGCATGTCCATTGCCAAATGAGGTGGAATTAGCCATATCTATCGCCTCGTCCAAATTCTTCGCTCGGACAACGCTCATTACAGGTCCGAAAATCTCCTCCTGAGCCACTCTCATATCTGGTGTAACATTTTCCAATATAGTTGGGTTGAGGAAGCATGTATCAGGGTAATCACCCACAAGGTTTGTTGGTTTTCTACCATCAAGCTTGAACTTCGCTCCAGCCTTTATACCATCTTCTATATACCAAAGGATTTTTTCTTTCTTCTTTACATCACGCACAGGTCCCATCTGGGTCGATTCATCAAGTCCATAACCCACTTTTATCTTGGATGCCGTATCGGCAACATCATTCAAAAATCTGTTGTAGAAAGCATCATCGCCGACAACACAGAGAACAGTGCCAGCTAAACAGCGCTGACCTGTGTTTCCAAAAAACGATGTCATAAGAGCTGGTATGGTTCTTTGCACGTTACAATCTGGCATTATTACCATATAGTTCTTGGCACCGCACTGAGCGATGACCCTCTTACCCGTTTCGCCGCACCTCTTGTAAACAACATCTCGCCCCGTTGGGGTAGAGCCAACGAAAGTGATTCCCTTAATGTCCGGATGATCTAACATACCATTCACAACTGTTCTCCCCCCATTGACCAGGTTGTACACCCCGGGTGGAAAGCCAGCTTCATCTACCAATTCGGCAATCTTCCTCTGACTTAGAGGAACCTCACTTGAAGGTTTGACAACAACCGTATTCCCAGTAGCCACAGCATACGGCGCCGACCATAGTGGAATCATAAAGGGGAAGTTAAAGGGTCCTATTACGCCAAAAACGCCTAACGGCTGTCGAATGAGATATTCATCTATGCCGGAGGCGATATCCTCCAAATTGTATCCCATCATTAGCGATGGAATCCCCGTAGCCACTTCCACGTTTTCGATGCCCCGTCTGGATTCTCCTCTGGATTCATCTATGGTTTTACCGTGTTCCTGTGTCTGGATTCTGCTACATTCCTCAAACTGCTCCTCCAGTAACTCCTTTAACCTGAAGAGACATCTCACCCTGGCCAGCGGAGTCGTTCTCCTCCAATCAGGAAAAGCCTGTTGAGCTGCTTCTACGGCAGCATCTATCTCCTCCTTGGTTGAAATAGGAACTTTTGCAATCGTCTCCATCTTGGCTGGATTCACCACATCCTTAAGCTCACCCTTGGATTCAACCCACTCTCCAGCAATGTAGTTCTTGATTACCGGTACTCCTTTTATTGGTTCTTCTAATAATGCCATGCTCCTAATACCCCCTTTTTTATTTTCTTAATTTAATTAGCTCCAAAGGACATCAAGTATAAAATCTTTTCTACTGCAAGTCAAATACAAAATAAATTTGTGTCAAAGCTCTTTAGAAATATCATCTGGCCAGTAAATTATCCACTAAATTAGTATCTCCGAGTTAAAATCCCGTAGGTATCAGGCCTTCTGTCTTTTAGCTGGCCTTTCCTCAATTTTCTCGTTTTGTCGTAATCAACTTCTGCGCTTGCATATGCTTCAATTTCTTCATCGATTTTAACCAGGGCATCGCCAAGAGGGTCAAGTATTCTGCTGTGTCCGAAGAATGCAAGGCTTTTGTCGGTGCCAACTCTGTTCGCTGCTGCTAAATGTAATACATTATCAAATGCTCTGGCTGCCGTCAGCAGGTCCCATTCTTTAGAATAGGGCTTTTCCCAATTTGTTGAGATAGCCAGTAAGTCAGCTCCTTGCAGCGCATAAATCCTTGCCACTTCAGGGAATGAAGTATCCCAACATATCATTATGCCAATATTCCCTATTCTAGTTTTAAAAATGGGAAAATCATATCCAGGTCTGAATACCAGTAACTCCTTATCAAACAGGTGAACTTTCCTGTAGACCCCGACGGGGTTACCTTCGTTATCGATTAATGCAGCTGAGTTGTACAGAACACTCTCTATAGTACGGTCTCTTTCCGCGAAACCAAAGATTATGTGAGTATCGTATTCACGGGCAAGATTAGCGATAAAATCGATGGATTCTCCTTCAGGGAAAATCTCAGCCAGTTCATAGAATTTTTCTCCACACTCGTATGCGGTAGTTATTAGTTCAGGGAAGATGATCAAGTCACACTTCTTTTTCTCCGAGAAAATTTTTTTGACAAAACTGCTCATTTTGTTCAAATTATGTTTCTTATCGTAAAGTTTAGGAAGCATTTGTACGACAGCAACATCAATTTTCATAATTGTCTCCTTGCTTTAAAGCTCAATGTATTTATATTTCGCCGAATTCCACGGTAGTGCCTATTATAAGACTACATATTGGCATCTTATTTTAATTCTGTATCAGCTTTCTTCAAAATTTGAGATATTTCCCTTTCAACATTTTCGGGGATAGGTTCAGGTTTATGTGTAGCCAGGATTTCATTAACTTTTTCCTTAGCCACCTTGTCCATTGTCTTGGAGCCCATCTTCTGCCAGGCTGCAAAAGTGCTCTTATCGCTAATCTCTGGCATCCAGAATTCTTTCTTATAATGTTCTAAGGTGTGCTTTTGTCCCAGAAAGATGCCACCAGGACCAACTTTATCAATAACACCCAGTGCTAAGGTTTCATCATTCACTCCGAATCCACGAGTGAGTCTGCGAATCCCATCTATGATTTCGTTGTCTATAACCAGAAGTTCCGGCGACATAGCATTAGATGCATCAATGGCTCCTACACCATCAATAATGTCTACTCCACCCATTAGCATGGCCGCTGTAAGATTCATAGCTCTTTCAAAGCCAGCCTGGACATCTGGAACCTTGCAGTTGGAGTTTCCCGAACATAGCTCACAGGGGAGTTTGTAGTAATCGACTAATTGAGCCAGAGCCATGTGTATGATGCCTCGTTCAGGTGAACCTGGCGAATACTCCCCCGTTTTAGGATTTGCAATTGAAGATGCGCTGGTACATCGCTGGGAGTTACCGATGGCCAAACGAGATGAACATTGCTAAGGTAACCTGCTATTCTTACCCAACGAGCAAGGTCTTCGTTTGTTGAAGTTTTGCGTTCTCCAGTTTCCCAATCCATTATGCAAGGTGGGGCCCCTCCTGTTGTGAAATGTATTTCCTTTTTATCCAGTACAAAATCGTATTTTGGGTTTCTGGCACAGAGTTTTACAGTTTTGGGGGCTCTTCTTAACG